>JBDKGC010000111.1:0-7597 GCA_039798385.1 Bacillota bacterium | reverse complement strand
ATGTTTAAGAGCTATTATATGCACAAATATGAGGTTTGCCGCTATTTACCTTCTTTTAATTTAGGTTAAGACATTGTAAATTATAGCGAGAGGAGGCCTGTTTTTTTGCATAGGCTATAGTTATATGTTATTCTTTATTTTGCAACTATAATATCAAGTATGTGGGGTGTTTTTATGTTGAGAAAAATTGGTATAGCGGTTTCTTTTGTTTTAGTTACATTGAGCCTGATCTTGGTTCCGGTTCATGCCACGGACGTGGATTTTCTTGTTCCTTGTCCGGTCAAAGGATGCATTGTTGACCTAATCAGCCATAAAGAAATTTCAAGACATATTAGTTTTGATCATTGTGGTTTTCATTGTAATGTAGCAGAACGCACATGTCAGTTTTGTGGGGAAACTAATATTTTTTTTATAGATAAAGTTTTAAAAAAGCATTATGATAAGTGCGCTAAGTATGAAGGAGATAAAAGTGATAAGCATAAAGATTTAGTGCGGTGCCCACTTGGTTATACTTTATATCCAAAGGTTGAACTTATACAAACTATACTAAAAAAAGATTTAGCTTATGTAATAGAAGGCCAGTTAATCGAAGAGGATACTAAGTGTGAAGAAGATGCTTAATTTAACTCAACTTTAACTAATTTCAAAATCTTTTTTTCAAGTCTCGAAATCTGCACTTGTGAAACGCCTAGCCGATTCGCCACTTCAGACTGCGTATGATCTTTAAAATATCGTAAATAAACAATTAGACGCTGTCTGGCAGTTAATTTCTTTAGAATTTCTTGAATCGTAAATTTATCAAACCAATCTTTATTAATATCGTCTGCTAACTGATCTAATAGGGTGATTGGGTCACCTTCGTGTTCATAGACTGTTTCGTCGATCGAACCTGGCATCCGATTTGCTTCTTGTGCTAAAACTACTTCTTCATCGTCAACACCTAAATAAACAGCTACTTCGTGAATTGTGGGTGTCCGATTCTTAGTTTTTGTTAGCGTTTCAATGGCGGATCTGATTTTGCTTGATTGTTCTTTTAAAGAACGGCTCACTTTAACTAAACCGTCGTCACGCAAAAAACGTTGTATTTCTCCTAGGATCATTGGTACGGCATAGGTTGAAAATTTAACATCAAAGCTTAAGTCAAATTTATCTACAGCTTTTAGTAAACCAATACACCCGACTTGGAACAAATCTTCAGCTTCATGACCTCGTCCTAAGAAACGCTGTACAACAGACCAAACGAGGCGTAAATTATGATTTACAAGAGTAGAGCGTGTGCTATTGTCTCCTTGTTGAGCGGCTTTTATCATCTCTTTAACTTGTTCGTTAGTTAACTTAGTTTTACAATTATTAGTTACTCTTGTTGAATTTATTGCGCTGCTCATCAGCTAGTTGCACCGACACATTGTGGTTCAAAATTTTTAACCATTGTTATAGTAGTCCCTTGAAGTGGTTTGGAGTCAATGGTTAATTGATCTGTAAAGTTTTCCATAATCGTAAAACCCATGCCAGAACGTTCTAGTTCTGGTTTCGATGTATACAGAGGCTCGCGCGCTTGATCAATGTTTTCAATCCCTAAGCCATAATCTCGAATGCGAATAGTGACGCTACGCTCTTTAAGACCGGCATAGAGTTCAATAACGCCGCTTGAGCACTCCTGATAGCCATGAATAATGGCATTTGTAACAGCCTCAGAGACAATTGTTTTCACGTCACTTAACTCTGTAAGTGTTGGATCTATGCGGGCTAGGAAAGCCGCTACAGTTACTCTGGCGAAGGCTTCATTTTCTGAACAGCTGTTAATTTTAAGTTCCATAAAGTTACTCATAGGGTCACCTCGTACGCTTTTAGTGCTTCTTGCTCATTTTCATAAGTAGTCATTATTTTTAATAAGCCTGAGAGCTGCAACAGCTTTTTAATGGCAGGGCTTAAGCCACACAACATAAGTTCGCCTCCGGCTTCTTTCAGGGCGCGATAACGGCCTAAGATCACGCCTAGGCCTGAGCTATCCATAAAATTAAGCTCAGCTAGGTTTAAGATGAGCTTAGCGTTTTTCATCAATTTCAGTTCGTCTTCAATTACACTTCTGGTTTTTCTTGCCGTATGGTGATCTAACTCGCCTGCTAACTTCACCATCAGGATGTTATTTTGTTTTTCGGTCGCTATAGTGATACTCACTTTTATACTAACCTCCCGCAATTGCTTTAATATTTAGTTTCTAGCTTAGCGGGCAAGTTACCTTCAATCGGTACTTTAGAATACCTTAAATAAATTTTTCAAGATTCTTACGTTTAGCGTCCACCAGTCGGCTTTTTTAAATTTTTTTGGGGATCTTAGTGGTAATTGCTGCACTACTTCATCGTTATTACGAATATCGATGCGTCCTACCACTTCTCCTTTTTGTAAAGGTGCTTCAAGTTTGTTCCAAACAATCTCCTTTGTTATTTTATCTTCATCAAATTTTTTGGGAGTTAATAATGTTTTTGTGTTATCAGCAAAGATTTTTATTTGTTCTTGTTCGGCGTTAATTATAGTGCTTTTGGCCATAAGTTCTCCGGTTTGATACAACGGAATATTTTTATAGCGAGCGAAGGCAAAGTCTAACATGTGTGAGATCTCTTTATTTCTAGTTTTAGCATCTGGTTCGCCTAGCGTAATGGCTATAAAACGTGTTTTGTCACGCATTGCCGTAGCAACTAAACAAAAACCTGCTTCTTGTGTATAACCAGTTTTAAAGCCATCTACACCATCATAAAAGCGGACTAACTTATTAGTATTCACAAGATCAAACGTTTTTTCTGGAGTTTGCTCGCGTATTTGATCCATGTAAATACCTGTATAATTTGTAATTGCAGGGTGTTTAGCAAGTTCACAGGCGATGATGGCTAGGTCACCAGCCGAGGTATAGTGATTTTCACTTGTTAAGCCATGTGGATTGGCAAAGTGTGTATGTTTTAATCCAAGTTCTTGAGCTCTTTTGTTCATGCGCTCGACAAAAGCTTCTTCAGTACCAGCTAAAAATTCAGCTATTGCTACAGAAGCATCATTGGCAGAAGCCACAGCAATTGCTTTTAACATATCTTGGACTGTCATTTCTTCCCCAGGTTGCAAGAATATTTGTGAGCCCCCTAAGGATGCAGCATGCTCACTGGTGGTAACCTTATCTTTTAAACTTATTTCGCTATTATCGATTGCTTCCATAAGTAACAAAAGGGGCATCATTTTAGTTACGCTGGCTGGTGGGAGTTCTTCTTCTGTGTTTTTTTTATAAAGAATGGTTCCGTTTGCATCTAATAAAATAGCTGCTTTTGCTTCTTTCGCTAATTCCACATCTTCACCTGCGACGGCTACCGGTGTAGGTAAACTACTACTTACTAAAAAAAAGGCACATAGTATTTTGAATAATAGACGTTTCATTTGTGGGGCATCCTTCCTTGTCCGTATATATGTTCTATTTTTAAACTATGACGCTTGTTATATATTTATGTATTAAGACTAATGCTTATCCTTTAGCTAAAAAAAACCAGATAAATTTATCGATAATGGTAGATAACGGTTTTTTACAGTGTTTAGACTGGAGGGCATCGCGTTGTGTAATAACCTTTACAGCACCGCCTCCTTTAGGTGGTTCATATGACTTTTGTAAGTCAGAGTGTTTATTACATAAGCTAGATATTTGTTTTCCCAGTAGGCAAGTAAGAGCAATTAATAACAGTGTGCGACTAATTTTTTTTATCATCACAAATCCCACCAAGTTTCAGCTATTAATAATAGAATATGAGTTAATGTAGTTTATTAGTACTTGGTAAGAGAGCTAGCCGAGCAATATATTAAATTTATGGATCTAATTATGCACCAAATAGATGACAAACACATATAATATTACAAAAAAAAGGAGATCTAAAAACATGAGTGAAATACATGAAAACATAAGTGAAAGTAATGTTCATGAAAATAAAATTAGTGTTCAAATGATAGTAGAACAGAACTTGCATCCCAAACATGAAGAAGTAATTACAATTCAACAAAATACAAAACTTGTTAACGATGAGTCTGCGCTACCAACTGCTAGTGCGGAGTATACCCTTAAACCTTTAAAGAGCTTTATTCCAATAAGTTCTATGCCTACAAGTAGAAATCGAACGGCGTTAGAATCAGATAATAATTAATTTTGCTAATTGCCTAAAAAATTTAACAAGCTAGTTACAATATTGGCAGCCGCTGAGGTTTTTAGCTCTGTGTTTTTAGGGAAGGTAGCTGTGAAAGACTTAATACCATCAATAATATTTTTTGAAGAAGGGCCAGCTAAGTAATTTCCACCTGCCATGACTGTCTCTTTCCATTCAGTCTCGTTGCGTATAGTGATGCATGGAACATGAAGCCAAAAAGCTTCTTTTTGTAGACCCCCAGAGTCTGTGATAATTTTTTTGGCCGACATAGCAAGTGCAAGCATGTTAATATAACTAACCGGTTTAATTAATAAAACATACTTATTGTTTATCCTAAGGGAAAAATCTGCTAGTTTTTTTTCGGTACGCGGGTGAAGTGGAAGCAATGTGGTTGTTTGTATTTGATTAATAGCGGTTACTATTTCGCTTAGATTATTAATATTATCAGTGTTCTCAGCTCTATGAATTGTCATTAATAAGTAATCTTTAGGTTTTAATCCTAAGTTTGTTAAAACGGAGCTATTGTTTGCTAACTTTTTATTAAAAAGGAGAGCGTCAAGCATTACATCACCTGTTAGCTCGACATTAGTTACAAGGCCTTCTTGTTCTAAATTTTGAATAGCTATTGGAGTAGGGCAGAAAAGTTTTGTAGATAAATGGTCGGTTAGCACACGATTAATTTCTTCTGGCATCTTTCGATTATAGCTGCGCAATCCAGCCTCCACATGGGCAATTGGGATATGCAATTTAGCAGCTGCTAAGGCGCCGGCTAAAGTAGAGTTGGTATCGCCATAAACTAGGACTAGTTGTGGAGCTTCTTTTAAGAGTACGCGCTCTATTTGCGTAAGCATTTCTCCTGTCTGAGCCCCGTGGTCTGTTTCCTTTAATGTAAAATGATAATTTGGTTGGTAGAGAGCTAATTCTTTAAAAAAGACGGATGATAAAGTTGGATCGTAATGCTGACCAGTATGTACCAGTATTTCAGTCGCATTTCGCCTCAGTAAGCGTGAGACAGGTGCGGCTTTAATAAATTGTGGTCTTGTACCGACAACAGTTAATATTTTGATAGTCATATAATAATCTTAGCCTCGCCTTAAAATAATGTAAGACAGCTATTATTAATAATTAAAAGCTGTCATTTTAGATTTTAGGTTATCATAGCTAAGTGAGGCTGGTCAATAATTTATAAGTCAATTGGCTGTTCTTTATGCTTAGTTTTACGATTTTTCCACATTTCCTCGACTAAGTCTAATAATTTATGATAAATTTGATTCTGTTCTCCTGCTGCTAAGAAGCGAATATTATTTTCTCCAACCACAATAAAGCCGATGGGAGCAACAGAGACACCACCGCCGCTTCCTCCGCCAAAAGGTAATTTATTGGTTACTGAGACGGATGCTGTGATATCCTTATCTTGCTCCTTAAGTTCTTTTGATGGTAACTTTCCTGTAAATTCACTGCCGCCTGCTGCAAAGCCAAAACCTACACGCGAGACAGGAATTATAACTTGTCCATGAGGTGTATGAATCGGGTCGCCAACAATAGTATTGACCTCTACCATTTGTTTAATATTTTCCATTGCTGTTTTCATTAAATTTTGAATAGGATGATCCGACATCTTAACTTACTCCCCCCTTTTGTTGGATACGTATACGGTTTAATCCCCAAATAGCATACCCTATTTTAAAGCGAAGTATACTATGAAAAGAGTATGAGAGTTCAGATTTATTAAAAGAAGGATTAACAGTAATAAATGGTTTATGTTGCCAACGGATATAATGAGCGAACATACCAATCATCATGTTTTTTATACCCCAAGCTAAACCTGTTATAACCCCGGTGTCTTCAGCTGATCCTGTTCCAATGGCAGTCTTCCAAGTTAATTTTTCACAAGTTACTTTACTTAAAAACCAGCGGATAATCTCTTGCAGTCTAACTACTTCTTCTAATAATTGTTGACTAATTTTTTGAAAATGTTGAAGTGTTTTTAAATCAATTGTTACAGGCTTGTTACTTGTGCCAGGTGCTTTCGTTTCTGCTTTTAAACCCTCTGTGCCTTGTAGCTCAATTTTAGGGAATAGAATTTTATACCGTATAAGCCCTAATAGTGAAAAAATCACTTTAGCTTGATTAAGTTGCTGCTTGCGCTTTATCACAACCTCTATTTTTAGCGAGCAAAAGCAAAGCATTATTATAGTTAAGACTATGCTGAGCAAGGTGTAAAGGGCAATTAACATTAAAGTTCTCCACTAGACTATTTTGGACTGCTTTTAGAAATAGTATGTTCTTTTTGACGGCAAGCTAGACCTAAACTAGCACCCTGTTTTAAAAAATTTTTAATTGGTTAATTATTTTAGCTGCAAGTTTAGGACCAATACCAGCTTTTTTGTATTCCAATAATGTTCCCTTTTTCATTTTATTAATCGATTGAAAGTAATGATAAAGCTTTTTCCTGGTGCTTGGTCCGACCCCTGTTATGTTATCGAGTGGTGTAATTAGCATTTCTTTGGAGCGTTTTGTTTGGTGAAACTTAAGCACAAAGCGGTGTACTTCATGTTGAATAAACTCAATAAAACGAAAAGCTGCTGAACCTTGATTTAGGGGTAAAGCGGAAGGAGGAGAGCCAAACAATAACTTAGCTGTTCGGTGTTTTCTATCTTTTGTCATACCGAGTATAGGAAGATAGAGGCCAAATTCATCTTCCAATACTTCACGCGCGGCATTAATTTGTGCTATTCCGCCATCGACAAGTAGTAAATCGGCCATAGGTAGATTTTCTAATAAGACTTTTCGATAGCGTCTTCGAATAACTTCTCTAATAGCTTGAGGATCGTTGTTAGTAGCAGTTTGTAGGTTATATTTTCGATACTCTTGTTTGGCTGGTTTACCTGCGATAAAAACGACCATTACTGAAGTAGCAAAGCTGCCTTGTAAATGGGAGTTATCAAAGGCTTCAATGCGATCCAAACCATTTATTTGTAATATTTGCGCTAGTTCTTGAATGCCGGTTGACTGCATGTCAGCTTGCGGTTGGACTTTTAATTGATAGCTGGCATTTTTCGTGGCCATTTGGATCAAATGTGCTTTAGTACCACGCTGAGGTTTTTTTATTTTTATTTTGGGTAGCAATATTTGCAGTAATTTTTCATCGAGCTCTCTTGGAAGCCATAATTCCGTAGGTTGTTGGTCTGCATAACTGTAAAGTTGTAAAATAAACCCGAGCAAATGTTCTTCTACATTATCAAAATAAGGGAAAAGATGTGAAGCGCGGTCAACAATACGTCCTTGCCTTATTTTAAGTACTTGAATACTTAAGCGTTCTTTGTCTGCTTGATAACCAAAGACGTCCACTGGGCTATAATTAAGGTCAGTTACACATTGTTCATGTAATGTAAGGTCAATGTTAGCTATAAGGTTTTTAAGTTCTT
>JBDKGC010000110.1:0-15920 GCA_039798385.1 Bacillota bacterium | reverse complement strand
AGTATCATGATAAATGAAGAGGATCATATTAGAATTCAGACCTTATTTCCTGGGTTACAGTTGTCTAAAGCGTGGGAGAAAGCTAGTCAGGTCGACACATTGTTAGAAAAAAATTTAACATATGCGTTTGATAATCGATTTGGATACTTAACTGGTTGTCCAACTAATGTTGGTACAGGTATGCGGGCTTCTGTTATGATTCATTTACCAGCTTTGGCCATGACTGACCAATTAGAAAAGTTACTGCCTGCTATTACGCAAGTAGGGCTTGCGGTACGTGGTATTTATGGTGAGGGCAGTGATGTATTAGGACAACTTTATCAAGTATCAAATCAGGTTACCTTGGGACAGACTGAAGAGGAGATCTTAGAAAAATTGACCGGTGTAATTGAACATATGATCGGTCATGAGCATGCAGCACGAAGAAAGATCCAAGAAACAGCTGGTCTGCGGCTAGAAGACAGAATTTTTCGTTCCTATGGTTTGCTTTTGAATGCTAGGGTTATGGGTTCAAAAGAGGCGATGGATAAACTTTCAGATCTTAGATTAGGAATAAGTTTAGGACTCTTAACAGGTTTATCAATAAATGTAACTAATGAGTTAATGGTGATGGTACAACCAGGTTTTTTGCAGCAACATGCGAAAACTACATTAGAGGCAGAGCAGCGTGATGTGCGACGTGCTTTGTTGATCAGAGAACGGTTATCCCAAAAAAAGTAAGCTAATAGTTATTAAGGTGGTGCATATATGATGTTTGGACGATTTACAGAGCGTGCACAGAAGGTGTTAACAGTAGCTCAAGATGAAGCTGTCAGGCTTGGTCATAGTAATATAGGGACAGAACATATCTTGTTAGGTTTATTACTTGAGAAGGAAGGCATTGCTGCAAAAGCGTTAGTTTTGTTAGGGGTAGGTTTAGATAAGATTAGGAATGAGATTGAGCAGTTAATTGGGCGAGGTGACAAAGGGGCGACAGAGGTTGCGTATACTCCGCGCGCTAAGAAAGTGATTGAGCTTTCAATGGATGAGGCTCGGAAGTTGGGTCATACGTACGTTGGCACCGAGCATATTCTACTCGGTTTGATTCGTGAGGGAGAAGGTGTAGCGGCTCGTGTATTAAGTAATTTAGATATTAGTCTAAGTAAGGTCAGGCAACAAGTTATGCAGCTTTTGGGTGCGAGTGAGCCTTTGTCACCTATGTCAAATTCCTTTTCTAATACGACAGCGACGCCTAATTTAGATAGTTTGGCAAGAGATTTAACTAAACTAGCTAAAGAAGGCAAATTAGATCCGGTAATTGGACGGAGCAAGGAGATTCAAAGAGTAATACAAGTTTTATCGAGGCGTACGAAAAACAACCCTGTGCTTATTGGTGAACCTGGTGTAGGGAAGACAGCAATTGCAGAGGGCTTAGCGCAAAGAATAGTTGATAACGATATTCCTGAAACATTACGTTCAAAAAAGGTGTTGACTCTAGATATAGGTGCCGTCGTAGCCGGAACAAAATATCGTGGCGAATTTGAAGATCGTTTTAAGAAAATTATGAGTGAAATTAAACAAGCTGGTTATGTGATTTTATTTATTGATGAACTCCACACCTTAATTGGAGCCGGGGGTGCTGAAGGTGCAATAGATGCGTCAAATATTTTAAAACCCGCACTTGCTAGAGGCGATATCCAATGTGTTGGGGCAACTACGCTTGATGAATACCGTAAATACATTGAGCGTGACGCAGCGTTAGAGCGTCGTTTTCAACCGATAAAAGTAGAGGAACCTTCTGTAGAAGAAGCTGTTTTAATTTTAGAGGGTTTGCGTGATCGCTATGAAGCACATCATCGTGTAAAAATTAGTGATAATGCAATTAAACAGGCTGTCTACCTAGCAGATCGATATATTTCAGATCGATTTTTACCTGATAAAGCAATTGATTTAGTAGATGAAGCAGCATCGAAGGTAAGACTTTCAGCTTATGTAGTTCCACCACAAATAAAGGATTTGGAACGACAGGTAGAGATTTTAAAGAAAGAGAAAGATGCAGCTGTTCAAAGTCAAGAATTTGAAAAAGCAGCTTCGTTTCGAGATAAAGAGCAAAAAGGCCGCGAGGAGCTGAGTGAACAAAGAAAGAATTGGCGTGAGGCGCAGGGTAAAGTTAAGTCCATGGTGGATGAGGCAGATATTGCTGAGGTAGTTTCTGGATGGACGGGAGTGCCTGTAACGCAGTTGACAGCATCTGAATCGGAACGCTTACTAAAACTTGAATCTGTATTACACGAACGCGTAATTGGGCAAGATGAAGCTGTGAAGTCTGTGGCGAAGGCTATTAGACGCGCACGTTCGGGATTAAAAGACCCCAAAAGACCCATTGGTTCCTTTATCTTTTTAGGGCCAACTGGAGTTGGTAAGACTGAGTTAGCCAAAGCTTTAGCTGAGGCTGTATTTGGTACAGAAGAGGCTATGATTAGGGTTGATATGTCGGAATATATGGAAAAACATTCTACTAGTCGGTTGGTAGGTTCTCCACCGGGCTATGTGGGTTATGAGGATGGCGGACAATTAACAGAAAAAGTTCGTCGAAAGCCATACTCTGTTATTTTGTTTGATGAGGTCGAGAAAGCGCATACCGAAGTTTTTAATATATTATTGCAAGTTTTAGAAGATGGTCGCTTAACAGATGCTAAGGGACGAGTGGTTGATTTCCGGAATACGATCATTATTATGACTTCAAACATTGGAGTTTCGCGCTTAGGTAAACCAGTGCATATGGGTTTTGATACAGGTCACTTAAATCAAGATGGTTATGAACAGATGAAACAAGGTATTCTGGTAGAACTTAAGAAAAGTTTTAAACCAGAATTTGTAAATAGAATTGATGATGTAATTGTCTTTCATACTTTAAAAGAAGATCATCTCGAGTTAATTGTTACACTTTTAGCAGATAGCTTGCAAGACAGGTTAAAACGGCAAGGGATAAATTTCACACTGACTAATGAAGCTAAAAGTTATCTGGTTAAAGAAGGGTATGATGTAGCTTATGGTGCGCGACCACTGAGACGTGTCTTGCAAAAGTATATCGAAGATAAACTGTCGGAAGAACTCTTAAGCGGAAGAATTACGCCAGGTGATGAAGTAGTGATTGATAATAAGAATGGGCAATTACTGGTAATTAAAGGAGATAAAGGCGTTTAAGGGGGTGAAGGGTAAGCTTACGCTTAACGGAAGTGTTAAGCGTAAGTTTGCTAACGATGTGATTCGAAAGAATATACCTACTTTCTTTACGTTAGGAAACTTATTTGTTGGAGTTCTTGCGATCGTCTTAGGACAACGTAGTGCTGAAATAGCGGTCTTATTAATTATTTTATGTATGCTACTTGATGGAGTAGATGGCAGGTTAGCTAGGAAGTTAAATGCTGAAAGCGATTTTGGTAAGGAATTGGATTCGCTATCGGATGTTATTTCATTTGGAGTAGCTCCGGCGGTTCTTACTTATAGTGTGGTTCTTAAAGAGGTTTCAAATAGCCAGACTTTTTGGCCTGTTTGTTTAATGATTGCATGCATTACATCGATTTTTCCTATCTGTGGAGCGCTTCGTTTAGCACGGTTCAATGTTGCTTCAAATCTACCTGTTTATTTTGTTGGCTTACCGATCACTGCAGCTGGTACGATTTTAGCTTGCTTATCAGCCTGCATCTCTTTATTATCCTTTAAGTCCAGTGAATTTATCTTGTTAATCGTGTTATTAATTTTAGCCTATTTAATGA
This sequence comes from Bacillota bacterium, assembly GCA_039798385.1. Taxonomy (GTDB): domain Bacteria; phylum Bacillota; class Bacilli; order Thermoactinomycetales; family Thermoactinomycetaceae; genus JBDKGC01. Next base: position 12,162 of record JBDKGC010000110.1, on the reverse strand, counting down.
TAAGTAGAATAAAATATTCATCTCTTAAAAAACGAAAAGATAGGGACGGTCAACGTTGGCCTAAGGTTGTCTACATATGTGTAGCTATCTTTTTATTTGTATTTATCTATCATAAGTTAAAATGCTCCTTAATACTTAGTATGATAATTATGGTCATGATGCCTTTTATTGTATATGCTTTATCGGGATTTAAAACAACATGGGACCATAGAGGAGATGGTAAGTAACAAAAGCAAAAGACCCGTTGTGGATTTAGGATTAGATAGTTTTAGATTAGTAGGGATTATTACTAAATACGCAAGTTTTTTGACAAAACGATACATAGTGTTAAAATTATAGTAACGGCTAAGAGCCAAGGGGGGATTTTTTTGTTTCAAGTTGGGGACAAGATAGTATACCCTATGCATGGAGCAGGTGTTATTGAAGCGATTGAGGACAGAGAGGTTTTAGGTGAAAAACAGCAGTATTATGTTGTAAACATTCCAATGGGAAAAATGCAGGTTTTAGTTCCTACAGCTAAGGTGTCGGATATTGGTATTCGAGAGATCATTGGCGGTAATGAAGCTAAAGATGTTTTAGAACATATGCGTAAGCGTGAAGAAGTTGAAGGGTTAAATTGGAATAGAAGATATCGAAGTAATTTAGATAAGATTAAAACCGGAGATATATATGAGGTAGCTGATGTAGTTCGGGCACTGATGGTTCGAGAACATACTAAAGGATTATCTGCAGGTGAGCGAAAGATGCTAGATAATGCCAGACAAATGTTAATTAGTGAATTAGCTTTGGCTAGTGAGATGTCCGAAGAACAAATTTTAGACTTATTAGTAAAAGTGATTACGGAACAAGATAACTTTGCTCCAGATGTTGACAACGAAAAGCATATACCAGCTAACGAGGATGTAGATGTTAATTAAACAGACCAAGAAAAAATTTGTTATTTTCCGGAAAGGTTTAGGATGATGTGCGGTATTTTATTCAATTTTGGAGTTTATTTATGGGAGCGGCTTCCGGGTCGTACATAGTTGCGTTCTGGTTTCCGCAAGAAGGAGCTTTAGAGCATTATGTAGGTGGCTTAGTAGGTGCCATAGTTTTTTTTATTTTAGCCCTAGCTTATCAAGATCGTATTAAAAATTATATTGAAAATATTATAAAACGATTATTTAACGTACCTAGTATAAATATATTTTGTGGATCGTTTGGGTTTATTTTAGGTTTATTAATTGCAAAAGTTATAAATTGGGTGTTCGATGATTTGCAAAATATGATTGCTCGTGCACCTTTAAAAATATTTTCTCTGTTTTCTATTATGAATTTTAGTTTTTTTGGCTATATAGGTTTCCGTGTAGGTTATAGTAAGTTAGAAGAATTATTGATTTATTTACTTCCGTGGAAGTTTAAGCAGGATTTAGGGTCGAACTCGGTATGTAAAATTTTAGATACCAGTGTTATTATAGATGGGCGGTTGAAGGAAGTCTGTTTAGCTGGTTTTATAGAAGGTGAATTAGTGCTGCCTAAGTTTGTGTTAAGTGAACTTCAACATATAGCTGATTCGTGTGATATCATAAAGCGACGGAGGGGGAGGAGAGGGTTAGAAATTTTGCAGACCATGCAACAAAGTTCTTTTTGCACAATTGTTAAAATTAATGAACAGGAATTTCACGAGATCGAGGATGTGGATAGCAAGCTAGTAACCTTAACGAAGAAATTAAAAGGTAAACTACTAACAAATGATGCTAATTTACAAAAAATCGCGGAATTACAGGGAGTACAAGTGTTGAATGTTAATGAGTTAGCTCAATCGGTAAAAATTTTGCCTATCAAAGGGCAACATTTTTATGTGCGCGTGATTAAAGTTGGCAGAGAAAAGGGGCAAGGTATAGCTTATTTAGATGATGGCACTTTGGTCATAGTAGAACGTGGAAATAGCTTTATTGGTAAAAAGATAGAAGTGGAAGTAACAAGTTTTTTGCAAACTGGAACAGGCAAAATGGTCTTTGCTAAAATAAAGAAAGGCATGGCTTAAAATGACATTAGATATTATAGTACCTGCGGCTGGAGTTGGTACACGTTTTTCTAGGTGTGAGCCTAAACAATTTATAGATTTAGTTGGTAAACCATTATTGGTCCATACATTATGTATTTTTGAACAAATTGAACATATAAAAGAAATCATTGTTGTAATAAAACAAGAATACAGATCCTTAATATATGATTATATAAAAAAATATAACTTGCGAAATAACATAAAAGTAGTTATCGGCGGTAAGAGTCGGCAAGAGAGTGTCTATAAAGGATTAAGTGCAAGTAGTGCCGATCGCATTTTAGTGCATGACGCTGTACGCCCTTTAGTAAGTGTTAAAGCCATTCGGAGGGTTATAAAGGCTCTAGAAAAAAGACGGGCGGTTACTATGGGTTTACCTGTGAGAGAGACGGTTAAAGTGGTGGACGCGGAATATTTAAGAGTAGTAAAAACGTTAGATCGCAAACAAATGTGGCTTGCCCAAACACCTCAAGGTTTTTGGCGAGAGGAGTTACTTAAAGCGCATTTCATAGCACAAAAACAAGGTTTTTTTGCTACGGATGACGTAGCTTTGATAGAGGCCATGGGGGTTGATGTAGATCTTATTGAAGGTGAGGCGAGAAATATTAAGATTACTAGTCCTGAAGATTTAAGTGTAGTTAGAGCTTGGCTAGAGATGCAAACAGTTACAAGTGGGTCGTGTTAGTCTTTATTTTAGGGAGTGTAAGCAGTGTTTAACTGCTTAAAAAAAGCATGTAGTTGGAATCGAGCTCTTTTAGAAAGACTTAGGTATGTAATTAACCATGATCCGCTAAAGCCTAGTCTATTTGAGGTGTTGTTTACTTATTCCGGTTTACATGCGCTTGGTACACATCGTATTAGTCATTATCTTTATCAAAGAGGTTGGTTTTTTTTAGCTAGGTTACTTGCTCATTTGACTAGAATTTTTACTGGGATTGAAATTCATCCAGGCGCTAAAATAGGCAAGAACTGCTTTATTGATCATGGAGTAGGGATTGTAATTGGTGAAACAGCTGACATTGGTGATTTTGTAACAATTTATCATGGTGTAACTTTAGGAGGCCTAGGTAGTAGTACAGATAAAAGGCATCCGACTATTGGTGATTATGTGCTTTTGTCAGCGGGATCCATTTTATTAGGGGATGTTTCAGTGGGACAACATGCTAAGATAGGAGCAGGTGCTGTAGTTATACAAGACGTACCTCCATATGCGACAGTCGTAGGTGTTCCTGCGAAGATAGTAAGGTATAAAGGGGAAAGGATTCCAGATAGCAGCATTGGTAGGGATGGGATTGTTTTAAGGCAAGTGAAAAAATTAACAGAAGAGTTTGAAGTTTTAAAACAGGATGTAAAAAGAATAGAGCACTTACTAAAAAATGAAAAGCGGTAACAGCTGTTTATTTTGGAGGGATTGCCAATGGTTCTTAAACTTTATAATAGTTTAACTCGAACAAAAGAGACGTTTATTTCTTTAGTTCCAGGAAAAGTAAAAATGTATGTATGTGGTCCTACTGTCTATAGTTATATTCATATTGGAAATGCACGCGCTTTTGTTGTTTTTGACGTACTAAGACGTTATCTAAAATTCTTAAAGTTTAAAGTAGAGTACGTACAAAATTTAACTGATGTAGATGATAAGCTACTTTCGGCAGCTCGTTTAGAGGGTGTGGCGTTATCTGACTTAGCTCGTAAGTATATAGCTGCTTATGCTGAAGATATGAGCGCGTTAGGAGTATACCAGGCAGATCAGCAACCTAAGGCTACTGAATATATAGAAAACATGTGTGCTCTTATTGAACGTTTAATAGCTAAAGATTATGCTTATCTAGTAGAGAATGATGTGTATTTTAGAGTGCGAAAAAAGAAAGATTATGGAAAGTTGGTTCAGCAAAGTTTAGATGATTTAAGAGTAGGAAGTCGCGTGGAAAATAATCCAAAAAAAGAACATCCTTTAGATTTTGTCTTATGGAAAGGAAGAGGAGCAGATGATGAGGTATCCTGGCCATCACCCTGGGGTGAAGGGAGACCTGGCTGGCATACTGAGTGTGTAGCGATGATTTTACAAGTCTTAGGTGATCAAATTGACATTCATGCAGGTGGGGTGGACCTTTGTTTTCCACATCATGAAAATGAGTTAGCCCAAGGTGAAGCGTTAACCAAAAAAACTTTAGCTAAATATTGGCTGCATAATGGTTTTGTGCAAATGAGTGGAGAAAAGATGTCCAAATCAGTTGGTAATATCTGTACCGTTCGTTCTTTACTCGAGCAATATACCTCATTGGCTCTGAGGTATTATTTATTGTCTGTTCATTATCGCAGTCCAATGGATTTTAGTTCACAGATTATGGAGCAGGCTGAAAATAGTGTGCGACGTTTGCAAGGCATTATGGACCGGTTGGTTGATCGTAAGAAAAATGCAGTGCAGGCTGATTCTTCCGAAGATATTAAAGAACAATTACAAGCTTTCGCTCTGCAATTTAAAGCGGCCATGAATGATGACCTAAATACAGCTAATGCTATCGGGGTATTATTTGCGGCTGTTAAATACGCCAATGAGGTTATTAGTTCTAATCAAGTTAGTTCTGGTTCGCTAGAAGCTATTCATCAATTTTTAACCGTCTATGGGATTGAGATTTTAGGCTTAATTGCTCCCGGTGGGGTGCAAGTTTTAGATGAAGAGATAAAAACTTTGGTAGCGGAACGGGAGCAAGCTCGCAGTGTTCGAAATTATGCTCGTGCTGACGAGATAAGAGCTAAGCTTACTAAGCTTGGTATTATCTTAGAAGATACAGGGCATGGAGTACGTTGGAGAAGGTCTAAAGACCAATGACGATCAATAATAGAGAGTTGTTGTTTGGTTTTCGAGTTGTTTATGAATTTTTATCAAACGGAATCAGTCGCTTGGAGAAAGTATGGATAGGTGATCTTCCTAAACAACAAAAAAACCTACTATTAGATTTAGCAAAAAAGTATCAGGTGACATTACAAGAGGTTGATCAGCAGTTTTTAAATGAGCTTGGGGCTAATTCTCGCAAACATGGTGTTGTAGCTAAGATAAAGCCGTATGTATATGCTGAGCTAGCTATGTTGCTAGCGCATGCCCAGACGAAAGGAAAACCTCCTTTTTTAGTGATGCTCGATCATCTAGAGGATCCTCAAAATTTGGGTTCTATTTTGCGTTCAGCTAACGGTGCTGGTGTGGATGGTTTAATAATCCCTAAGAAAAGAGCTAGTCAAATTACACCGGTTGTACATCAGGTTTCAGCTGGAGCAACGCTTTATGTTCCTGTAGCGCGCGTTAGTAACTTGGTCCAATGCATAGAATATTTAAAGCGGGAGAGTGTCTGGGTAATTGGTTTAGATCAAAAAGGAGATTGTTCTTATGTTGATCAAGATTTTGATATGCCGGTAGCAATAGTTGTTGGCAATGAAGGCGCGGGACTTAGTAGACTAGTACGTGAACGTTGTGATGCTCTAATAAGTATTCCAATGGCAGGTAAGATAGCTTCGTTAAATGCTGCGGTAGCTACTGCGATTATTATGTATCGCGTACATAGCTGTCGCATAAAAGGTCAACTTTAGTTTTTATAGTATAGGTCGGGTCCTCTAAGTGTAATAGCGGACTCTTTGGGAAGTTCAGTAAAGATGGGGCAATAAGACGAGCGCCAGCCTTTGGAAGAGCAGATCTTTTTTTGCCAGTTAACTTGCTCCCTAGTAAGTAATGTTCCTAAGGGGTAAAAGTAGCCTTGATTTAGCATATGTGCTTGCAATAAAGGTTCCGGCAAGCGCTTTGTTTCTAACTCTTTAATGCAACTTAAAGTTACATGTTTATTATTGATCGTTAATAAATATGATTCACCGATGTGTGTATACGTAGGTTTTTTATTAATTAATTCTTTTACATAAACCCAGAATAAACTTGGGTGTTTACAAGTCTTTTTTAGATTAGACCAGTTTATTTTAGACCAAAATATTTGGGACCAAGGTAAATAACGTGGCGGAAGAATCGTAATAATATCCTGAGTGTTGCTAATACGGTAGGTTTGTTGGCAGAGCAAGTTATTATAGTGTTCAGCGAAAACGGAGTTACCAAGGCGAGGAGCACCAAAAAGATAGACAAATAGTTTAGGAGGAGCAATAAAACCTTGACGAACGATATCATAGGCCATTAAGCTGGCATAGGCTGCGCCTAAACTATGACCTGTGAGAAAAAAGTCTTGTTCTTTCATTTTTAAGGAAGAAAGGAGTGTATATAATTCTGGTTGTAATTTGAGGTACCCTTTTTTAAAGCCAGCATGCACTGATCCAGCTTCATAATCTAAAAGTGTTCGAGGTCGATAGTTTAAATCATACAATAATTCTTGAAAATTACTTGTGCCGCGAAATGCAATTATAGTTTGTTCGTTATTAGTAATCGCAAAAAAATTTGGTGAAATGCTAAGCTCTTTAAAGCCACAAGGTAAAACTGGTTTTTGCCCATGAAAAACAGTGTAGCTTTGTTGGAGCGCTGAAATTAGAAAAAGTGCTGTTTCAATATCAAAAAATGATTTTAATACAAAGGGTGCTGCTGTTCTAGGACAGACCCTGATTTTGTACGGCACTTGGCTTATTAGTCCTTTTACATTTAAATGTATTATTACTTCAATCCATGAATTATTTGTATGCTCTATGATCCTATTTTATGATAGACCTAGACTAATAAAACAATTATAGCACGTAATAAATCTTACCGGGCAGACTTTTAATCATGTTGGTTAAAGTTAAAACAATGTCGCGGAACTTGTTATTATCATTCTGGCTATGCTAATATATATAGAACGCAAAAAACAATTTGTATAAGAGGTTGAACGATTATGAATTACAAGAGTATGATGTTATCATGTCTATGTATACCGTTTTCGCTAAGTGTCAGTGCTGCTGTTGAACAACCAACAAAGATGACTGCAGCTAAAGCTACAAAAAGAAAAAGACCTGAGTCTGAGGAGCAAAAGACGTTAAGCGATAAGGCAGAACTTAGCTCGGTTACTACAAGTCTGTCTCAAGCTCCCTCTTTGTCAGCAGGATCCTCCTTACCTAGCAGAGCTGTATGTACCTCGGCGCCATCGCCATCCTCCTCGTCTACTTCGCCACCGACAATAGATGTTGATGATGATGAAGAAGAAGAGAGAGATAGTGCTGTTCCAATGGATCATAAGTCTAAACAATTGTCAATTAAACGATTAAAAAGCCCTGGTTTAGATGCACGTTATGGCAGAATTCAAACTAAGGAAGGTAAGAACTACCTGTTATATGATAGAGGTACAGGAGGCTTGGGTCAAAACAGCTGCTTACTTGTTGCTTTTTTTAGACAAATGCAGACGGCAGATGTCAAAAGACTTTTTAGCGCAGCAGAAATGCAGGAAAGACAAGTGACAGATGCCATTGATCAAGACTCATCTCAATATAGGGAAGCTTTTAGTAAGTTTTATAATAAAATAACAGCTCCAGAGCATAGCTATAAGTATAAGGTTATAGGAAGAAGGAGCAGTGGTGCCTTAAATAACATTTCAGAGTATGCAAACGCACCTAACCCCTCGGGATTGCAATTAGAGGCAAGGGGATCGATGATGATATTAAGCGCACTTGGTGGACCGTGGCATTATAAGGTGATCTCTAGTACAGGAGAGCTTACTGCTCTTACCGATATAGAAATATATGACAACAGTAATAGTAAAATCTATTCCACTGCTGATACTGATAAAAAGACTATCTATGTTTTCCACCAAGGAGATCATCTAGGAGGTCATTTTTTAGAGGCGCGTTTAATGCAAGAGGCTTCTACTGTTCAAGAAATAGATGAAGATTAAAGTGTGTTAGGTTTAGATATAATATTTACCCTTAAAAATAAGTGACGCAGGACCTGTCATAAAAACTTGCTTAGCTGTTTGGCTCCACGTGATGTCTAGGTTACCTCCAGGCAAGGAAATCTGCGCCTGGGGGTTTAATTTTTTTAGTAGGACACCTGCGACGAGTACTGCACAAGCTCCCGAACCGCATGCCGATGTTTCACCAACCCCTCTTTCCCAAGTACGCATAATAGCCTGCTTTTTATTTTCAAAGTTCACAAAATGAACATTTGTTTTGTTAGGGAACAGTGGATGGTGTTCTAATTGTGGACCAAGTTGGTTGACGGGAACTTCTTGTGGCGTGTGACATTCTAAAATAATATGTGGGTTGCCCATGGAAACTTCTGTAATAAAATATTGCTTGTTATGAAGTTGAATACCATGATTTAAATGAGTAATGCTAGGTTTACCCATTGCTACTTTAACGGTAGCGGCATAAGGGGACCGTTTAACAATTTGAGCATTGAAAGAACCATTTGCTGTGGTTAGTTCATAACTAACTTGTTTTTGAGTATGTAGCTGGTCTAATAAAAGTGTAACAACTCGCAGTGCGTTACCACACTGCTCAGCTTTAGAACCGTCCTGATTATAAAAGGTTACATGGCAAGGATTGCTTAAATTATCTAAAACAACCAGACCATCTGCCCCTATACTAAGTTTAACTTTGCATAGTTTTTTTGCTAGGTCTGTCGGAGTAACGTTAGTAGGAAGCTCTTTTTTAAACATTAAGATAAAGTTGTTGCCTAAACCTTCTGCTTTCCAAAACTGCACTAACTGTATGCCCCCTTTATAATTAGACTAACATTAACTTATCATACTTAAGTAAGTACTGTCATTTAACTTTGCCTTTAAGCGATTTGCTGCAGCAATATAACTAGCTAAATTGTAGTAGCAGTCGTGCCGGCTTTTGACAGGCCTTATAGCTTGTGATATAGTAGATAAAGGCGCACATCGATAGGATTTTAAGGAAGAGCACGCTCCTAAGGTGGCGTATCATGTTGTTAGTGGGGTTGCATGCTTATGTATGCTATTATCGAGACGGGTGGTAAGCAGTATCGCGCGGTGCCAGGGCAAAAGCTGATTTTGGAGAAGCTTGAGGTGGCAGCTGGGGATGCTGTAGTTTTTGATAGAGTTCTGTTGGTAAACAATGATGAGAAGACGTTAGTAGGTAAACCGCTCCTAGAAGGCGCTAAAGTAACCGCTAAGGTTTTAGAACACGGTAGACAAAAAAAGATTATAGTCTTTAAATATAAACCAAAAAAGAAGTATCGCCGTAAACTTGGTCACAGACAGTCTTTTACTTCTGTTATGGTGGAAAGTATAACTTAAGGTACAGTGATTAACATAAGTATAGATGTTGATCAGGTAGGGGCGGTAAGACGTGTTACGGTATCTGGCCATGCTGACTTTGCTCCAAAAGGGCGTGATATAGTCTGCGCCGCTGTATCAGCTGTAGTGATTGGTTTAAGCAATGCGATGGAGAAAATTTTCCAGCAGAACTTTGCCCAAGTAGTAGATGCGACTAAAATTATTTGTACGATTCCAGCTGGCATGCAAGCTGTACAACAGGAGCAAGCGTTAGTTTTTTTTAAGGCGCTCTGCTATATGTTAGAAGAACTTGCGGACGAATACAGCGATTATGTAAAGGTAAGTACGAAAAGAATTTTTAGTCAATAAATGGAAGGTGAAGAGTTATGAAATTAGATTTACAGTTTTTTGCCTCTAAAAAGGGTGTTGGTTCGACAAAAAATGGTCGTGATAGTCGTTCCAAAAGGCTGGGTGTAAAACGTGGTGATGGTCAGTTTGTATTGGCGGGTAGTATTTTAGTTCGTCAACGTGGGACAAGGATTTACCCGGGTCTTAATGTTGGTAAAGGCGGAGATGATACGCTCTTTGCTACGATGGATGGTGTGGTAAGGTTTAAGCGGCGAGGACGCGATAAACGCTTAGTTTTAATTGAGCCTGCGCAACAAGCGAATTAAGATTAATAAAAATTTAGGAGATAGTTTTTGTGTTTGTAGACCAAGCTACTATAACAGTACGGGGTGGTAATGGTGGCAATGGAATGGTTGCTTTCCGGCGCGAAAAATATGTTCCTAAAGGTGGCCCGGCTGGTGGAGATGGTGGCGCTGGCGGTGATGTAGTACTTGTAGTGAGCGCTGATTGTCGAACATTATCAAATTTTCGTTATCAAAAGCTTTATGTAGGTGAAAATGGACAGCCTGGTCGTTCAAAAAATCAACATGGAGCAGTTGGGTCCCACAGGCGAATAGCTGTCCCTTGTGGTACTTTGGTTTATGAAGGAGACAAGGTCTTTGCTGATCTTGTTACTTTAGGGCAAGAGTTGGTTGTTGCTAAAGGTGGACGGGGTGGTCGTGGTAATGCTCGCTTTGCAACCGCGGTTAATCCAGCGCCACATATTGTGGAAAAAGGTGAACCTGGGGAAGAACGCTCATTAAGGCTAGAACTTAAGTTGGTTGCTGATGTAGGTTTAATAGGGTATCCCAATGCTGGTAAATCTACGTTATTAGCAGCGTTAAGTAGTGCTAAGCCTAAAATAGGAAATTATCAGTTTACAACCCTTGCTCCGCAACTGGGTGTTGTGGAAGGTCCGGATGGAGAAAGTTTTGTTTTAGCGGATATGCCTGGACTAATAGAAGGTGCACATCAAGGTACTGGTTTAGGACATCAATTTTTACGGCATATTTCACGTGCGAAGCTTTTGGTTCATGTTGTCGATGTAGCTGATTTAACTGGTGATCCTTATGAATGTTTGAGAAATGTGCAAGAAGAGTTAACCCTGTATGACCCAGCGCTACAAGATCGTGTTCAATTAGTTGTTGCTAATAAGATTGATCTTGCTAGTACTGAAACGATAGAGAAATTTAAAGAAAAACTGAAAAAAAACGTGCAGGTAATTGCAGTTTCAGCTCTTTTGCGTCAAGGACTTAAGCCGTTAGTTTATACTATTTGTAACCTACTAGCAAATGTTGAACCTATTCAGGATATGCAAGAAACTGAAGAGGTGTTATATAGTGTTAGGAAAGAGCAGGATGAACCTAAGCTTACGGTGCAAAATGGTGTATATGTAGTTGAAAGTAAACGTTTACACCGTTTGGTTCGTATGACAGACTTTACCCATTATGAGAATCAAGTCCGGTTCGCTGTTAAGTTAAAGAGAATGGGTGTCGAGGGACGTCTACGGGCTAACGGAGCTAAGAATGGTGATACTGTTCGGATCGGTAGTTTTGAATTTCAATTACAATAAAAGAAAAAACAATTGGAATAAAATTATTGTTACTTAATATATTTAGGTATGGGGGTAGTAAAAAAGAAAGGATTGTTGTAAATCGAACATAAAAACCGGTTGATTTCGTAGTAAACAAAATCGTTTTTCAAAAAACAAGGAGGTGTAAAGCGCGTACTAAGTGCTAGCTATACTAGCTAAAGTAGTAAAGGATTAGTGTGGCAAAGTGTGATAAACATGTATTTTTTATAGGAAGTTTAAGTTTATTGTAAATACTTTGTGCTTAGTGTGTGTTGTATGCGAAAATTATTATTAAGGTATTCGATTGCAATTGTAGGTTGTCTTGGAATGGGTCTGTTTATAGGAAAATTGGTGTCATCTAATTATGATGAGAATTTAACAAAACACCTAACAGTTGTGCAAGAACCCGTAAATAATAATAGTAAGCATTTAGAGCCTGATGATCGAGATGACAATATAATGGCGCAGCAAAAACTACCTGAAAGCAGGCCGATGCTGGCTACTTGTGAAAATGGAAAAAGGGAAATTAAAACTAAGAAAGATATAATTAGGTCTAAAGAAGATATAGAGCAGCACGTAAGAAAGGTAAGAAGTAGTACAAATGAAGGCGTCGTTACTGATGTGCCAAATAGTTCTCCTAGTTTAACTGTTACCACTACTGCATATTCTCCTTTAGTAGGTAAATGGACATCGAGCGGGATGCCGGTATGTTATAACCCTAAAGGTTTTGGTCCTAAAGCTAGTACAGTTGCGGTTGATCCGCGCATAATACCTAAAGGGACTCTTCTTTTTATTGAGGGTTATGGACGTGCGATAGCGGCCGATACAGGAGGGGCAATAAAAGGCAAGAAAATAGACCTTTTTTTCCCGAGTGAACCTCGTTGCAGTAAATATGGTCGTCGGCACAATATAAAAGTTTGGATTTTAGGAAAATTAAATTTAAAACATATTAATAAAAAAAGGAG
>JBDKGC010000109.1:0-5075 GCA_039798385.1 Bacillota bacterium | reverse complement strand
ATATTGTACACTTTGATCTTAAAATATTGAATAATTTCTTTTATAATTGCATCCATCTTTATTTATCCTCGCCAACTAAACAGCTATATCTACTTACCGCAAATCAAACCGTTATTTTTTTATATTAATGAATAGGGGAGATGGGAAGGTATTGCTTCCTCAAAAAAATTTCCAATTCCCCAAATTAGCTACTGAAACTTTACTTTCTACCACCTTGCTCATTATCCTCATTTTCATCATTTGGGAACAACGCTTCCATTACCTCTAAAATCCTCTGCTTATCTCTCTCGGTAAGCAGCCTACCCTTATAAGTCAGCTTCTTATTAGACATTAATAAATAAACAAATTTATTTAACGGACTCTGCTCATCTCCCCAGTTGGCCTCCACCATTGCAGAATCATGCAAATAACCAGCCTTAGCCAAAAACTCTTTATAATCCACCTTTAGAGGTTCCACTAATTTTTTTAAAACTTCAATAGATGGGATCCCCCGATGTCCATTTTCAATCTGTGAAAGATATGGTTGCGATACCCCCGATAACCGCGAAAGCTCCCCAATTGATAATTGAACAGCTTCTCTTAGTTCCTTAAGATATATTCCAAAGTCATAGATCACCCGAAGTTCACCCCTTCTCTATATTTTACGCCTTTAAAAAGTTATTTGCAATTCCCCTCCATTGCTAGTTGCAATGGGAGGAGCGGGTGTGTTATGATTATTACAGTTGGCAATCGATTATTTATAAACACCATTGCTAAAGTCGGTTTTTTTTTAACTTCTCCCGGGGGTAACTACCTATGAAAAGTACATTTAGCGTTAAAGAAGCTGCAATGTGTTGTGGCGTTTCCCCAGCTACAATCTATGACATGGTGCGGGCAAATGAAATCCCTCATGTACGAGTAAGAAGACGCATTCTCTTCCATAAAGATGTTTTGAATGCTTGGCTTAAAGGAACACAATCTAAAGTTTAAGGCGGTCCAAAACTTGCTCCAACTTGATAACATACCTACCGAACTAAAAGACCATCACCACTGGGTTATGTGGCGAAGCGAAAAATTTGCTGGTGATTCTAACACAAGGAAAGCCCCGTATTCGATCACCGGACAAAGAGCTAGTGTTACCGATTCGACAACATGGGCAAGTTTTACAACAGCCACACAAACTTACTTAGCAAGCAATGGCCGATATAGCGGGATTGGTTACGTATTCACCTCCGATGATCCTTTTACTGGGATTGATATTGATCACTGTGTTCAGGATAAAAAACTTAATCCGGAAGCTCAAAAGTTAATAGATCGTTTTAAAAGTTACACCGAATTAAGCCAAAGCGCTACTGGGATCCACATCTTAGTTAGAGCTAAGAAGCCTGGTAACCGAAGCAGAAATGGCACCTTAGAGCTATATGATCAAAGAAGATTTTTTATAATAACGGGTAATCATATGCCTGATACACCGTTAAAAATTTTAGAGCGGCAACAAGAGATAGATAAGCTATACAACCAAGAATTAGGAACCCCCATCAATATTACCAACCATTTGCCTGCGACTATAGGGATACAAAAAGCCGATAAAGCAATTATCGAATTAGCCTCTACAGCTAAGAATGGAGATAAATTTAAAACATTATATCAGGGAGGTTACAGCGCCTACAACAACGATGAGAGCAGAGCAGATTTAGCATTTTGCAGCATATTGGCTTTCTACACAAGAGATCCTGTGCAAATCGATCGGATATTTAGAAATAGTTGCCTTATGCGACAAAAATGGAATCGTACAGATTATCGAGATAGAACGATTCATCATGCTCTACAAAGTGTGACAAATACTTATCAAGCTAAAACCGACAACTTAGACACATCTTGTAATCGTTGGGAGGAACCAATATCTTTTGGGGCTCATACTGCTCCCCCTTTCCCAGATATCTTCCCAGATTGGTGCGATCAATATGCAAAGGATTTTGCAGAGAGTGTCCAAGTACCATTGGATGCTGTGGGAATGACAATTTTAGCTGTATTATCAACAGCTCTGGCCCGAAAGTTTGTGATTCGTCCGCAACCAAATGGTCGTTGGATCGAAAAGAATAACCTATACCTGCTTACAATTATGCGTTCAGGCGAACGTAAAACAGCCACGATAAAAGAGTTTGCTTCCCCTATAAGTTGTTATGAAAGGGATGAGCAAGAGCGAATACAGCCCGAGATTATCCGCCAAAAAGCGCGTTATGAGGCTAAAGAAAAGGCCTTACACCAATTGAAAAAAGACTTCCGTAAAGCAAGGCCACGCAATGAACAGAAGCTCTTAGAAGAGATTGAAAATAGGCAATTAGACCTTGAGACAGAAAAAATACTTCACCCTCCACGCCTTCAAGTTATGGACTGTACAACTGAAAAATTAGGTATCTTAATGCTACAGAATCAACAACGAATGGCCATGATAGATGCCGAAGGAGACGTATTCAGCAACTTTATTATGCGCTACTCTATAGCACCAGACCGTAAGTTACTAAAAGCCGGCCATGCTGGTGACTTACATATTGTGGACCGTGTATCAAGAGAGGGCGGCGTGCTTACTGATCCAACGATAACTTTTGGGCTTATGGTACAACCAAGCGTATTAGCTAGTCTACCAAAGGTATTTACCGATGAAGGTATCCTAGGACGCTTCTTGTTCGCCGCTCCGTTATCTAAAGTAGGTTACCGAGCTATTACACATCAATGCGAGCCACAAGAATTAAAGGAAGCGTACGGCCGCCATATGACCTGGTTACTTCAGTTAGATTGCTGGAGCAAAGAGCTAAATTTAGACCCTCAGGCTAATACGCTGTTTAATGAATTTAGAACTCGAGTGGAGATTGCTCAGCGTAAAGATGGTGAATTAGCTGGTGTTTTAGAGGGCTGGGCTAGCAAGTTAGCAGGCAATGTACTCCGCACCGCTTCACTTATTCACTGTGCTCAAAATGCTGTTAATAGGGAGATCCCTCGGTTAATAGAAGCTAGCACAATAAAAAAGGCAATTGCTTTTGGTGAGTATGCTATTGTCCAGGTTCAAACTGCATTTGGTTTGATACGGATGCGAT
The DNA here is from genome assembly GCA_039798385.1 of Bacillota bacterium. Taxonomy (GTDB): domain Bacteria; phylum Bacillota; class Bacilli; order Thermoactinomycetales; family Thermoactinomycetaceae; genus JBDKGC01. Next base: position 2,001 of record JBDKGC010000109.1, on the reverse strand, counting down.
CAGAGATGGAAACTGCTAAGTACGTATTAGAACATATTAAGAAGCTCTACCCAAAGCATGGGCAGAATTATAGCCTATCCTATCGTCATCTTCAACAAATAGTTAAAACTCGATTAACTTCCGAAGAGCTTAAAAAAGCAATGCATACGTTAGTTACTTTTGGCTATATTGATGAGCTTAAAAAAAAGGGACGGAAATGGGTATTTGAGATCAATCCATACATTTTCAAAAAGCAGGATTCGTCACAATAATACTAGGGGGCATTCATTATGGCAAGTATTGAAAAGCGCGGTCCCAACTCATATCGTCTTGTTATTGAAATTGGTTATGATGCTGACGGTAAACGTATTAAAAAATCCAAAACCGTAAAAGTAACTACTAAACGCGAGGCGAAAAAAGCACTGGCTCAATTTATAGCTGAGTATGAGTCAGGACAATATATTGAGCCTGAAAAAATGACCTTTGCCACCTTTGTGACTAAGTGGGAGGAAAAATATGCTAAAAAGCATCTAAGTCCCGTTACTTTAACTACCTATAAACACCAACTTAAAAACCACATATTACCTGCGTTAGGACACTTGCCTTTAGCGATGATTAAGCCAATGCATATTGTGGATTTTATTAATTGTTTAGAAGAGGATGGTAAACGCAAAGATGGGGAAATGGGGAGATTATCTTCCGCTTCAATACTTCATGTTTACCGGGTTATGCGCGATGTTTTCAAGCGCGCAGTAGAGTGGCGGTTGATCAAAGAGAATATCATATCTTATGTAAAACGTCCCAAGATAACTGATCAAAAGCAAATAGAGGTTTATAATGAGGAAGAGGTAGCAAAGTTACTTTTAGCATTAGAACGGGAATTACCGCACTGGCGCATTATGATTACTTTATCGATAACTACTGGTATGCGGCGTGGAGAATTATTAGCTCTGGAGTGGAAACATGTAGATCTAGAACACGGCATTATTGAAATCAAGCAGTCCTTAAGCCATATCAAAGGCAAGACTATGATAAAAGAGCCTAAGACAAAGAAGTCAACTCGCAAAGTTGCTATACCATCAGCGCTAATCCCTACTATTAAGAAGTATTATCTACAATGTCGACTGGAGCGCGAATTATATGATCAATGGGATAGTAAACCATTCTTTGTGTTCTCCTCCCAAAATGGAAAGACTTTTTATTACACTGTGCCCTCCACTTGGTTAAAACGGTTCTTTAAACGTACAGGGTTGAGGGCAATTAGATTTCATGATCTACGTCATACATCAGCTACTTTGTTGATTAATCAAGGTGTACATGCAAAGATAATTGCTGAGCGTCTTGGCCATGCAGATATTAGTACAACGATGAATATTTATGGGCATGCCTTGCAATCAGCTGATCAATCTGCAGCAGATAAGCTTAATACATTGCTGCTAGCTATACAAAACAAAAAAATAAGTAGTTAGTTGGAACTAATCTGGGGATGAAAATAAATTTCCGTCCCCAATTCGTCCCCAAAAACTGTTTAGCAGTTCAATATGTATCCTACTATAAAACAAAAAACCCGCTATCTATGCGGGTTTTACTGGTGCTGATGAGAGGATTCGAACCCCCGGCCCCTTCATTACGAGTGAAGTGCTCTACCACCTGAGCTACATCAGCAAAAATATTCAATTTGGTGGAGGCGAGCGGAGTCGAACCGCTGTCCGAAAGTACTTTAGACATCACCTTCTCCGAGCGCAGTCACTAAGTTTTATTCGCTCCTAAGCATCCTAGTGACCAGGAATCTTAGGCGCTATTTGCTATTTAATTTCGCACTATGGTCTAGCAAAGAAACCAGAGCACTAGCCTGCTGATATTAGATCCAGATAAACTACGCAAGGCAGATAGTTTACAGGACCCCAGCTAAGCCTTAAGCGGCCGCTGGTAAAGCGTTGTAATCTTTTTGACTTATTTTTAAAGTTCCGCGTGTTTAACGAGATAAACGCAGCCCCTCGGCTCGCTAATGACGTACAAAGA
>JBDKGC010000108.1:0-7433 GCA_039798385.1 Bacillota bacterium | reverse complement strand
CTAAAGGTAACCATTATTTTAAGTTGGTGTTTTGGAGGGGCAGAAAATGTTAATCCGTGGCGATAACGTTTGTGTGACAGAGGCTCTACGTAATGTTATTCATAAGAAAATGAGTCGTTTAGAGAAGCATACTAGTTTTTCATTAGAGAATACAGTGGTTGTGCTTAATGTGACAAAGGCGGTGCATCGGATTGAGGTTACGATTAAATGTGCCGCCGCGCTTATTAGGGCTGAAGAAGCGAGCGATGACATGTATGCAGCCATTGATTTGGTTATTGAGAAATTGGATAAGCAGTTTCGGCGGTACAAATGTAGAGTAAACAGACGTGTACGTCATGAGGCTAACCCGCGTACTATTCAGTGTGAGTGTGAAGGCGCGAGTGCTACTGCCACGATGACTAAGTTAGAAGAGATTGACGTTGAAGTTGAACGGGTCAAGCGCTTTGCTTTAAAGCCCATGTTTTTGGAAGAGGCTATTTTGCAGATGGAGATGCTAGGCCACAATTTTTTTGTATTTAAGATGCCGGATGATGATGATCAAGCTAAAATTATTTATAAACGGAAAGATGGCCGTATAGGTTTAATTGAGCCGCAGTAAAAAGGTTATCTACAAACAAAAAATCAGTCTACGCAATAAGGTGTGGTCTGATTTTTTTAGCGTTATTTTTATACAATTGTTCTTTATAGAGAAACAAGGCTTATAGGATTAAGGGTGAGAAGCAAGCAGCAGCTCTTTTGTGATGTTTTACTTACAATCTTGTATTTTTAAACCAAAAATGGATTGTAATTACAATTTAGCTAGAGTATGCTAATAAAACATTACTTCTTATGGTGTCTTATCTACATATGAGTTGGTAACAGTACCGATAGAAAATTTATTAAAATATAGGAGGTAACCATTTGAAGATTTGGTTTTTATGTCAACATGCTGCGCCAAATAATTTACCAGGAAGCAGTCGTGCATTTGATTTTGCTAAAGAGTGGTCAGAACAGGGGGAACAGGTGGTGGTATGGCTTGCAAATTTTTCCCATGTATTAAGGAGGCGTATTAAACCAGCCGAAAAGACGTTAGCGAAAGCAGATGCTAAATTTAAACTAAGGTGGCTCTGGTCTTTTAAGCATGTGGGGAATGATTGGCGTCGGATCCTTAATATGGTTACATTTGCCTGCAACTTAATTTTTCAGGCTATGTTTACCAAAAAACCCGATATTATTTTGGCTTCTTCGCCTCCACTGTTAGTACCGTTGGCTGGGTGGCTTTTAGCCAGGTTTAAGCGCATACCCTTCGTGTTAGAGGTGCGGGATCTTTGGCCGGAATCGTTAGTGGTCATGAATGGTTTAAAGCAAAAAAGTTTAGTTGCACGCCTCCTAAGCTGGTTAGCAACTTTTTTATATCATAAGGCTGATAAGATTGTGGTTTTAACCAATCATCAGCGTGATGCTTTAGTGAAAAGAGGGGTGGCGCGAGAGGTTGTTACTTTAATACCTAATGGGGTAGCTGTTTCTAAAATAGTGAAGCCTAAACTTTGTGCTAATTTTTATCAGCAGTTTGGGGTACCAGCGAATGCTTTTGTAGCTTTGTATGCCGGAGCTCATGGCCCGGCAAATGGACTGCAGTCGGTGGCCTTAGCGGCAAAATATTTACCTAAAGATATTTATATTGTACTAGTTGGCGATGGTCCTGAAAAAGAAGCATTAATTAAATTCTGTCAGCAGCAAAAGATTAACCAAGTAAAATTTTTACCAGTTGTCTCGAAGGAGAACATCTATGAGTATACTTTTAATGCTGGTTGTGGTATAATATCATTGCAGGATAATGATATTTTTCGTGGAGCGAGACCTAATAAGCTTTTTGATTATGCTTTTGCAGGGCTCCCCATTGTTACAAATGTAGACGGCGAAGTCCGTGAAGTGGTAGAGGGTTATGGCTTGGGAGTTTTTGCGCCTCCAAATAATCCTGGCTTATTTGCCAGTGCGATAGAAAAAATCAGACTGATGCCTGATTCTTCGTTTCGGCAAATAAAAGCTGCTGGACATAGATATATAGAACGGCATGGTGATCGAGTAAAAGCGGCAGAGCGCTACTTAAAACTGTTACAACAAAGTTCTAAGCTACAACGGGTGATAGGTTTTTAAGTTCTGCTAAACAGGGGAGAGACGTAATTTGTTTTCGGTAGTCACTAGGTTAGTCAATGCAAATGATCGAAAAATAAGAAAGTACATGAAGATAGCTGAAGATATTGATAACTTGGAGCCGAGTTTTGCTAAATTATCTGACGAAGAGCTAGTAGCATATACTGCTAAGTTTAAAAAAGCTGTTAATGATGAGGGTAAGGATTTGCGAGAGATCTTACCTCAAGCCTTTGCTGTAGTGCGGGAGGCCGCTAAACGGACGCTTAACATGAGGCATTTTAAGGTTCAGCTTGTAGGTGGTATGGTGCTTTGTGATGGCGATATTGCTGAAATGAAGACTGGTGAAGGTAAGACTTTGGTAGCTACATTGCCGGCTTATTTACATGCACTTACAGGGCAGGGTGTGCATGTCGTGACGGTAAACGAGTATCTAGCTAGTCGTGATTTTGAGTGGATGGGCAGGTTGTTTAATTTTTTAGGCATGAGTGTCGGGTTAAATTTAGCTAGTATGTCGGCGGCTGAGAAGAGAGCTGCCTATCAATGTGATATAGTCTTTGGAACAAATAACGAGTTTGGCTTTGATTATCTGCGAGATAATATGGTGCTCGAGATGGAAAAAATTGTACAAAAGCCATTAGCGTTTGCCATTATTGATGAAGTTGATAGCATTTTAATTGATGAAGCGCGAACCCCGCTTATTATTAGTGGTCCGGCGCGTGCTTCAACGAATACCTATTATGTAGCAGACAAATTAGTGGCGAACTTAGTGCCGGAAAAAGATTTTACGATCGATATAAAAACGAAACAAGTAGCTTTGAATGATGCTGGAGTAAAAAAAGTAGAGTCTGCCCTTAATATTAATAATTTATATGACATTAAGAATATTGACATAAACCATTATGTGCAGCAGGCGCTTAAGGCTCATGCGATTATGCACCGAGATCAAGATTATGTTGTTAACGAAGATGGTGTTGTGATTGTTGACGAATTTACCGGGAGATTAATGCATGGTCGTAGGTATAGCGATGGCCTGCACCAAGCGATTGAAGCTAAGGAAGGGCTTAAGGTCCAAAGTGAAAGCATGACTTTGGCGACTGTAACACTGCAAAATTATTTTAGATTATATAAGAAATTGGCGGGAATGACTGGTACCGCTAAAACGGAGGAAGAAGAACTTCGGAAAATTTATAATATGCGGGTAGTGCAGGTCCCAACAAATAAGTCTGTCATTCGCAAAGATTTAAGTGATGTACTATATCGGACGCAAGAAGTTAAATATAACCGTGTGGTGCAAGAAATAGAGGAGCGCCATGCTAAAGGGCAACCGTTGTTGGTGGGGACGGTTTCTATTGAAAATTCCGAACGGCTATCCTCTTTGTTAAATAAAAAAAAGATTCCGCATGAAGTATTAAATGCGAAAAACCATGCTCGTGAAGCAGAAATCATTTCTCATGCGGGGCAAGCTTCAAGTGTAACTATTGCTACAAATATGGCTGGACGAGGGACGGATATAGTTTTAGGAGAAGGTGTCGCAAACTTAGGTGGCTTGCATGTGATTGGAACAGAACGTCATGAAAGTAGACGGATTGATAATCAACTGCGAGGGCGCTGTGGTCGGCAAGGGGATCCGGGGTCGTCACAATTTTTTTTATCAGCTGAAGACGAATTAATCCGAAGGTTTGGTGGAGATAAAGTCGAAGAGCGGCTAAAAAAACGCCTTGAAAAAGATGAAGCATTAGATGGCAGGTTTTTTACTAAATTAATTGAAGTTGCACAAAAAAGAGTGGAAGGTCATAATTTTGATGCTCGCCGTTGGGTTTTACGCTATGATAATGTTATGAATCATCAGCGGGAAGTTATCTATAGCCAACGCCGACAAGTATTGGTTAGTGATAATTTAGACTTTTTGATTATGGAGCGGATGGTAAAACCTGTTATTAACCGGTTAACTGAAAGTTGTATTGTACCGTTAGGAGACGTAAGGAAAAAACAAGATATTTCGGAAGAGTGCAAGCAACAGATTAGAGTTATGCTTGATTTTATTGAAAATACCTTTTTACCTGAACAATATTTAGAACCAAAGGATTTACATGGTTTAGATGCTAAAGCAGCAGCAGCTGTTATTTATAAGAAGGTGTATGGATATTATCAGGAACGGTGTAATGAGTTTGGTGTGGATGACTTTTTACATTTAAGCAGGATGATCATTTTGCATACTGTAGATCGCAAATGGATGGATCATATTGATGCGATGGAACATCTAAGGCAAGGTATTCACTTGCGTTCTTATGGACAAGAAAATCCACTGCTTGCTTATGAAAAAGAAGGTTTAGAGATGTTTGAGGAAATGGTTCGCGAAATACAAGTCGAGGTGGTTCGATACCTCTTTAAATCACAATTTGTTGAAGAAGAAGATGTAGAACAGGAAGAGATGGCTGAACTACCAGAAAGTGGTAAATTGGAGGGTGGGTGCTCCTGTGACCAATACTCTTGTGACTTTTCCTGTGATGAAGAAGAACCTAAAGAAAAGTAAAAAATGGAGGTACTGTAGTGGAAGGACATGAATTAAAAGCTTTATTAAAAAAAACAGAAACGACATTAACAAAATTAGGGCAGAGTCTTTGACTTAGCTACAAAGAAGAAGTTGCAAACAGCACTAGAACAAGAAGTGACGCAGACTGATTTTTGGCAAGACCGTGCGAAAGCTGAGAAGAAGTTGCAACAGCTTAGTGTTTTAAAAAAAGTAATTGACCAAGCAATGCTCCTTAGGGAACGAACGAATGATGCGAAGCTAATGTTAGAGCTATTGTTAGCTGAAGGCGAAACGCTAACTGAGATAACCAAGGAAGCGTTAGATTTAGAGGAAAAGATGCAGGAGTTTGAGTTAGGGGTTGTTTTATCTGGGCCTTATGACCGGGCAAATGCTATTTTAGAACTGCATCCTGGAGCTGGCGGTGTAGAGTCACAAGACTGGGCGCAGATGCTGCTTAGAATGTATTTGCGTTGGGCAGAAAAGCAAGGTTATACTGCTGAAATATTATCGTATTTACAGGGTGAAGAAGCCGGTCTCAAAAGTGTTACGGTATTAGTTAAGGGGGAGTATGCGTATGGTTATTTAAAAGCGGAAAGCGGTGTCCACCGTCTGGTCCGCATTTCTCCTTTTGATGCTTCTGGTAGACGGCATACCTCCTTTGGTTCAGTTCAAGTCTTACCTGAAATAGAGGATGATCTTGAGGTTGAAATAAAAACAGAAGATTTGAGAATAGATGTTTACCGAGCGAGTGGTGCGGGTGGTCAACATGTAAATACCACTGATTCAGCTGTCCGAATTAAACACTTACCTACAGGGATCGTCGTAACCTGTCAAGCAGAGCGATCACAACTTAAAAATAAAGAACGTGCCTTGAAAATATTGCGCGCGCGCTTACATGCTTTTCACTTAAATGAGCAACAAAAAAAGATAACTGAATTAAAAGGCGAGCAAACAGATATTGGTTGGGGGAGTCAGATACGTTCGTATGTTTTTCATCCATATACACAGGTTAAAGATCATCGAACTGAGGTGATTGTTGGAAATGCACAGCGTGTTTTGGATGGAGAGTTACAGGATTTTATGTTGGGCTATCTTTTAAGGTGAGGTTTAGGCTATGGTTATTATTGGTATATTATTAATAAGTTGTTTAAGTCTCTGGGTAGGGTTTTACGTATATTGTTTCTTGAAAAGAAGAAGGATTGAAATTGCTAAGCTAGAGCGACGTTTTAATAGTGGTCCAATGTGCAAAGAAGAGCCAAGTAGTTTACACTCTAGTGCTAACTATGAACAAACTTTTAATAATAAAGTTGGAAGTGAGCCGTTTAAAATTTCTCCAATTGTTTTTGATCCAGTCTGTGAGGTGCGAGCTATGGTGAAACGGGTTGCGGTTCAAAAAAAGGCGACGAAACAAGTAATTTCTGCAGACCAAGTCCAGCTTGTAGAAACCCATACTAAGTAAAGGGCGAGCCTTAGACTAAATTTCTAATTTGGATTGTAATTATAAAAAATTTGTAATAAAATAATAGTGACAAGGTAAGCTGCTAATTAAAAGGTTTTTGAAAGAAGTAAAAAAAGAAAAAATGCCCTGGGAAAGAGCAAGCAAAGGGCATCAGTCTGCGTGTATGAGTAGGTTTAAAAGGTCCCTTAGAGCGGTAAGGCGTGACAAACCTGCTCCTAGGTAACTAGGTAAGATCCTAGTAGACGTGGCTTTAATGCACTAACTTACTGGGTAGGGGGCCGGCAGAAATGTTTTTTTCTACTTATGGGAAGCATGTTGTCTTAGATGTATGGGGAGTAGCGTTTGAAAAATTAAATAGTGTTGACTTTTTAAGAGACAGGATGAGTGAAGCAGTGTCAGCATGTTCGGCTACACTTTTGTCAGTTCAAGAGCATCAGTTTACACCACAAGGGGTAACGGTGTTGATGATGCTTTCGGAAAGTCATCTATCGATACATACGTATCCAGAAAGTGGTTTTGCTTCATTAGATTGTTATACTTGTGGCAAAAGTATTGACCCGGTCGTAGCAATTGATTATATGATAAAGGTCCTAAAGCCCAAAAAAGTATATCGGAAAATTTTAAAACGCGGCGAAGGTGCTATTATTTCGATTTGTGAAGGAAAATCAAAAGTAATGCCTGTTTAAAGGAGTAGAGCGGACCGTAAATGTCTTTTTTCCGGTTTTTATTTCAACGTATTCTGTTTGATCAAGCAGCACAGTTATCTTATTATTTTTTAATCTCTTTATTTCCTTTTTTAGTTGCACTGGTAACCTTGTTTGGCTATTTTGATATCTCTAGTGAAAACCTGTTAACGGAATTAAAGAATTTTGTTCCAATTGGTACATATTATTTTTTAGAGCAAAACCTAAGTGAAATTCTAGGCGAACGCCACGATGCAGTGCTTTCTTTGAGCCTATTGGTAACTTTTTATTTAGCATCACTTGGTTTTCGTTCAATTATTAGAACTTTTGATACTGCTTATGGCGTTCTTAAGGCACGGTCAGTTTGGCGCGAGGTCTTAGTAGGTTTCTTTTTAATGTTGGGACTAATGTTAATATTTTTAATGTCAATTCTTTTTTCGGTGATAGGGAAACCGATTAGTTCATATTTATATTCTCTTGGTCAATATGGTGTAATAAGTTATTTTATAGGCCGCTGGGTCTTTAGTAGTTTAATTTTGTTCTATATTTTTATTTTTTTATATTTTTTAGCTCCTAATAAAAGGATATCTTTTAAGCAGGCTTTGCCGGGAGCAGTGGTAGCTAC
>JBDKGC010000107.1:0-3219 GCA_039798385.1 Bacillota bacterium | reverse complement strand
ACGGTTTATCTAATAGACAGGTTAATAGTTAAAATTTTTGCTAGCTTAAAAGTTGCTTTTTATTTACTAATTCTTTATTTTTGCGTCCGACCCAGTAAGCAGTAGCCGTCCAAACAGATATAACCAGTAAGGATGAAGCATAAAGTAAGTGTGGTAATTTTTTCAGCGAATCATACATCCAGATGCCAAGTAGCTTATTGGTCCGGGCGCCAAAACTGTCGACAATACCTTTACATTTAAACTTTATTTCATCGCTAGTCGTAATCCACATAATCTCCTTACATGGGTAATTTACAGCATAGGCTAAGGCTTTAAAGATCACCGTTACGACGCAAAAAACACAGAGTTGAAACAGTAGATTTTCATAGTGGGTACCCGTATTTTGAAAATAAAGCAGTACAAAAGCAATCCCAAACACAATCGCACTCCCAAATGGAAAAATTTTAAGTGCTGCTCCTGTACCAAAGCGCTTTAAAATTCTTTTAATTACCGCGCTGGACAAAATGATAGTTAAACTTAAAAGCGCTATTGCGTTTATTAATTGTAAATTTATAAAATCCTTACTATTTTCATTGCCAAAGAAAGAACGTGCTGTATTGTAACCTGATACTTCTATTATTTGAGTTGTTATTTCGTAAAAGGTTGAGACAACAAAAACACCCACTAAATAAGGGTGTTTATAGAAAAATGTTAATCCAGCAAATGCGCCGCCGCGTTTCTTTGCGAGTGGCTTTTTTGGGTCTGAACAATCTGCTTTTTGAGAAGCTGGACACGTATCTTTTATTTTTAGTTGTTTAATAATGAAAATGGTTGTGAAAATCATCAAGGCTGTAAAGAGAAAGACTAACCATAGTCTACTTTGGTCTGCTTCTAAATTAAATAAAAGAAGGCAAAAGAAAAGTGCCCCGACGTGTCCTAAGGCAATCAAGATAGGGTAACCTTTTTTTGCCGTTTCTGTTGTGGTAATACTATTATTAAAAGCCCAGAATAAAGGGACCGACATTGCGCCAAAACTTTCAATCGTTAAAAATAATCCACAGCCGATCGTGGCCAATGTTAGCCAGCCAAAGCGTGCCATGTCATTTGCAATCAGCAAAAAGAAAATGGCAAAAAAAACAAATAACGCGCCATAAATAGCCCAAACGCGGTAAAGCAATTTACGCCGTGCAATACGATCGACAAATTTAGAGTAAATAAAGGTGATAAGTAATACCACAATTGGGGTACCACCCTTAAGCCACTTATAAACATTGCTGGCCATTTCGGAACCCCATTGTTCCGCAGGAAAAGCAATTGTAAAAATTACCGTGGATTTGCAAACACGCATGATCCAATAGACACCTAATAACACGAAGTATGCGGCACCCAGTAATAAAAATTTGACACGTTCTTCAGGAGCTATATCAGGAAATAAACGACTAGCTAAATTACATATCATCCGGCTACAGGTACCCCCTTGTTAGATTGTATAATGTTAAAATTGTCTGTGATAATACATCCGTGCATTTTTGAAGACGATAGGAAGTAATTTAACAACGTTTACTTTATTTTAACAATTTTTCACCATAATGTATAGCTCTTTTCAGAGAAAACTTTTTTAATTAACTAATAATCTCATTTTTGGTGACTAAGGTTTTATTTTTACGGCCAACATAAGCAGCAGCAAAAAGCCAGATGCCTAAAATTGGTAAACAGAGTAAATATAGTGTGCTTAGTTGTGCTGATTTATTAAGAGCCGCCGCTGTTGATTTGACCAAGCGCGAGAAAAACCCGTCAATCCAACCTTTAGCCCTAAATTGGATCTCTTTACTGGTCGGAATCCACATAATTTCTTTGGCGGGATAATTAACAGCATAAACTAGACATTTTAAGCTCACAAACGCGACAACTAAAATATTGAGCCAAGTATAGGCATTAGTGTGGTACAGGTTGTATAGCACTAGCAAAACGATCAAAATTACTCCTGTTAGAACTGGGAAGATAACTACTGCAATTCTTGTTCCTAAACGTTGTAATATTATTCTTATTAAGAAAAAGCTGATTAAGATTGTAAAAAGGTGCATGTAAACATAGTATTTACTAGAAAATTGGATGTTTTGCGTTGAATTACTTGCACCAAAAAAGTTTTTTGTCTCTTTAATAACTTGATAGTCAATAAATTGAATCATTAATTCATAAAAGGTGGAGATAATGACCACGCCAAGAAGGTATGGGGTACGTAAGACAAGACGCCCACCGGAGACAGCATTACTAAAAAACTTTTTCCAATTCAAGCCGGAGGTTTTTTTTGCTGGTACAGGCTGTGCTGTTTCTTCTGAATTATCGCATCGGAAAAATTTCTTAATTAAGAGGCTGGCAAGAAGTGTTGAAAGTCCTCCGAGTAATAAGACAGACCAAATATTAATTCCAAAAGAGATTTGTTTAGCATCAAAGTCTTCTGAGAAACCAAGTAGACCAGAATAACAGAGAGCTCCTAAATGGCCAAAAGTAAGAATGAACGGGAAGATTTTCTTAGCCGTCTCTGTACTAGTGATGCTATTGGTAAAACCCCAAAATAATAAAATAGAGATTGCACCAAAACTTTCACATGTAATAAAACAGCTGCAGCCACTAAGCGCCATACTTACCCAGCCAAAGTAACTTGGGTAATATGTACGTGCTAAAAAAAATAAAGCAAATCCAATAAATAAAAAGCCATATATATTCCATAAAATCCGCAGTAATGTTTCACGTTTGATGCGTGATACATAGGGCGAATAAAGCATTACAATTAGCAAGATAGCCCAAGGTACGGCCATTTTTAAATTAGTAAATTGCTTTTCACTTGCTGTAGTAGACCAACCTAAATTAGGTGTAAAAGCCATTGTCATAATTAATGTGTTTTTCAAAGCTCGCAAACTCCAGAAGGAGCCCATGATAAAGAAAAAGATAGCACCTAAAATATAGACTTTACGTAGTTCTTCAATTTTAATTTGCATAAAGTTTGCTATGCGCGGGGATAAAGACATATTTTGATCACGCCCCTTAAAAGTTTGTTTAGTTTATCTTGTGATTAGAAATTTTTAGCTTTCGATTTAAGCGTCCAGTATAAATGGCAGCGAGTCCCCACAAAGTAACAATGACAAGTCCTAAACCATAACTATGTGCGCTGCTGAAAAATTTATTGATAAATGCGCCACCAAATTTAGCAGTCCGTACACCAAAACTATCGATCCAACC
>JBDKGC010000106.1:0-8119 GCA_039798385.1 Bacillota bacterium | reverse complement strand
ATACTGCATATGTCTTACATCACCTCTATTAATTGGAATTTTATTTTCTCTCTAAATAAATATGTATAAATCGTTTTTATTATGCAAAATAACACCTTCGTTTATAAAAAATCGACATCTCCCAGTGCCTCTCCCATCAAAACCTGCTCCCCAGATAGCTTAAACCATGCAACCTTAAAGTTAAACAAAGCTACGACGGTCGATCCCAATTCAAAATAACCGACTTCTTCTCCCTTATTTAAATATAACTCTTTTTTATAAACCGAACAGCTCTTTTGAAGTCGACTTTGACAACTAATACGCTGCTCATAGCTCAGCTGAATACTGCCGACATTAAGCGCACCAACTTTCACTAACGCCATTAATCCGTATCTAGTTTCAAAATAGGTGACAACACGTTCATTCTCAATTAATAATTTCGAAAATAACTTATATAGCCCAGGACGTACCGGGTAGAGATAACCTGGTAGATACGCCGAAGCTAACACCTTGCCTGCAAGTGGAGCATGAATGCGATGATAATCGCGAGGACTTAAGTAAAGTGTAATATAACTTCCTTGTTCAAAACTTTTATAATGGGGTCCAATGGAGCCTAATAATTCTTGACAAAAATAATGCTGCCCTTTGGCCGATAACAGCGTCCCACGTTCTAATAAACCTTGATTTAAAATTATGCCATCGACTGGGCTACAAAGTTCCGTCTCTTTCGCTGCTACCGGGCGGTGCTTCAAATCTATTTCGCGAATAAAAAAACTATGTAAGTTCGGAAAGTCAGTAATTTTTTTGGGAATCGGCCTAAGATCAACCCCAAAATATTTAACATACGGTTTAATAAAATATCGACTAACTTTCCTGCGCGCTAAAGCTCCCATAATTTTAGAAATAAAAAAAAGAGGCAATGCTTTCCAAAAAAATCTTTTTAATTTATACAACATAAACTCCCTATCGTTAAAAAGTCCTATCTCCCCTTAAAGAGCATTATAAATGCTCCTGATAATATTTTATGGCATTATAAGCATTTAAGCAACCAATATTTAACATGGAATCTGTACTCTTAATGGGATCAGCTGACTTAACTAAGATCTCTTTAGCTTGATCCACACCCAGCGACTTATCTACCTTAAGCAAGAGTGCAATTGCACCTACAACATGCGGCACAGCCATCGATGTTCCGCTCATCTCTTTTGAGCTTTGATATAAACAGGCCGAATAAATACGGTCTCCAGGAGCTGCAATATCAACCCCGTCACCCATATTGTTAAAAACCGACAGATTTTTATTAGCAGAAACCGAACAGACACCTATTGTATTCGGATACTTAGCTGGGTAGTCTATATTCCCTTTAAAACCTTGATTGCCAGAAGCAGCAATCATAATAATGCCTTTTTTACGCAAAGCATTTACTGCCATATAAAGTGTTTCACTATGGTGATCCATTCCAAAACTCATATTAATAATATTCATTTTATTACCAATACACCAATCAATTGCAGCTAAAAGTGTTGATAATCGTGCGCTTCCATTCCGATCAAAAGTTTTAACACCATAAATATGAGCTTTTGGTGCAACACCCATTATCCCCAGCTCGGGAGCCTTACCTGCAACAGTCGCAGCCACGTGTGTCCCATGACCATTGTAATCTTCTTGTTCCACATGCGGAGAAAGGACGTTTACTCCACCTTTATAGCTCTCTCTAAGTGCAGGGTGTTCTTTACATACCCCCGTATCTACAATTGCAATCTTAACACCCTCTCCTTGCGAAACCGGCCAGACCAACGGAGCTTGAATGGCACGCACTCCCCACGGAGGAGATCCGTTAATTTGGGCATTCGTATTTAAGGTTGGTTCATCAATTTTAATTCGTATATCTGGCTCGGCACACTCCGTAAAGGGGTGACGACTAATTTGCTCTGAAAGCCTCGCATTAGAACAGTCGCCTATTAAGACATTTAGATTTTTTAAGTAACGAATAGAGCTTAGCCCCATCTCTTCCATTCGATCAACATAACACTTGACGCAAGCATCAGGATATAAACTTACAACACACCGCTTACAATACTCGCCTTCCGTATCATTGCCACTAGTTCTATGCTCTATAGTCACCTATACGTTCCTTCTTTCTAAAAAAATTAATATATTTTATAAATCATGTTTCTAAAGGAGTGTTTAATATTAATTCAACACCAGCAGGTTTTTTGAAAATCTTACACAAAATTTTTGGAGAATTAGCCGATTATGGAGGTCGTTTAGGAGAATGGAGCAACGCTCTGCAATATTTTATCTCAACTAATCGCAAAAAAGATCTATTACAAAGTATTATTGCTACAGCAGCAAAGCTTAACGAAAAGAAAGAACAATCTCAATCTCAAATAAAACCTCAGCCAAAATCAAGTAATTTTTATGATTTACTGCATTCACCGGTTTTAAACCAAATAATTACAGAGATTATAAGTAAACGGCACAAACAACGCAAATAATTTATTAGCAACCGACGGAATTTACCGTCTTTTTTTCTAGTTTTACCCTTAAATTAACCTTCTTTATTATTTACATTACATATTTTATGCATCACGCGGCACTTTTCGCATCAATTTTGGCCCAATCTTCTTAAAAACAGGCTTGTTTGGAACAAAAATATTCAAGCAGTGGGGTACAACAGCAAATGACGTACTAGATAAAGCAGACCATTCCCCATCTAAATTAAACTTAAATGCTCTTGGTACACTAACATTTACACAAGTTGTTTGGAGATAATGTATCCGATCATCATAAATATGTTCACCCTTGCGGGCTAAAGCAGCCACTTGCAATAGATTAGTAATGCTATTTTTCGGAATGATTAACAAATCCAATAAGCCATCTGAAATATCGGCCTTTGGCGTTATACAAGAAAAACCTCCTACGGTAATACTGTTTGCAATAATTAATAAAACTATTTCGATATTATTAAAAGTTTGCTCCGGCGTAGCAATGGTTGCTGTAAAAGGTCGGGTTATTTTCGCCAAATTTTCAATAACCTTCATATAATAGGCTAACGGTCCAACAAATGTTTTTAAATTACTTGTGGCATCCGAAACCTCTGTTAAATGTCCAATTGCTGCTACATTTAAAAAATAGCGGTTTCCAGAACAGCCAATATCAATTAATTTACTTTGGCCATTAATAATCACATCAACAGCTTTTTCGATATTAACTGGGATCTTTAACGCACGGGCAAAATCGTTTGAGGTCCCACAAGGTAGTAATCCTAATTTAGGTCGCTCTGTTACCTGCATTAAACCGTTAACTACCTCACTTAAGGTCCCATCGCCACCAGCCGCAATAACAACATCTACTCCATTTTTAGCTGCTTTTGTACTTTCAGCGGCAGCGCTTCCAGGTCCTTCCGTTGCCTTACAAGAAGTCTCATAACCAGCACGTTCAAGTTTTTCTAATATATTAACCAATTTTTTAGTTACTAAATTCCTCCCGGCCGTAGGATTGTAAATAATACGCGCCCGTTGCACTATAAAAATACCCCGCTTCACGAAAAAAGTTATCTTTAGTATAACATGTTATTTAAACCATATTTTACAAAACCTTTTCCGCGTTTAAGCTCCAAAAAACATTTCACAAGAAGATCATTTTCGATGCAATAGGCTTTGGTTAAATAAAATAACCACTTTAACGTACTTTGGGTATAGTATAGTAGACTTTTAACTCCTTACAAAACATGCTAGAATTAATCTAACCAGTAACATACGAGGGAGGATTTAAATGCATATCGAGTTGCCATCAATTTATCGCCCGGCAACATGTGAAAAAAAATGGGGTACATTTTGGGAGCAGGAAGGACTATGTAGCTCAGATAAAAAACAAGGGGAAGCTTATACCGTTTTAATCCCGCCTCCGAACGTGACCGGAGAGCTGCACATTGGGCACGCTTTAAATAATACAATTCAAGATATTTTAGTTCGTTTTAAAAGAATGCAGGGTTTTGATGTCTTGTGGTTACCAGGTAAAGACCATGCCGGGATTGCAACCGAGTCTAAACTACTGGCCAAGTTAAAAAAAGAAGGTATCAATCGTCACGACTTAAGCCGAGAAGAATTTTTAAAGCACGCTTGGGGCTGGAAGGATGATTATGCAAAAGCCATTACTAAGCAGTGGCAACGCTTAGGACTTTCGCTTGACTACTCAAAAGAACGCTTTACTTTAGACGAAGGCTTTCAATTAGCAGTTCGCGAAGCTTTTGTAAGACTATATCGCCAAGGCTATATTTATCGTGGCTTACGTATCATAAATTGGGACCCAAAGCTCGGAACAGCGCTGTCCGATATTGAAGTAATTCACCGTGAAACGAAGGGAAAACTGTACTATTTAGCTTATAAATTAGTTGATACTCACCTCCAAGAACACTTAGAAGTTGCGACCACTAGACCCGAAACAATCTTAGGAGATACAGCCTTAGCCGTCAACCCTAAAGATAAACGTTACCAGCATTTAATCGGTGCAGAAGTAAAAGTGCCACTTATAAATCGTACTATTCCAATTATCGCTGACCAATACGTTGATCCCGAATTTGGCAGTGGCGTAGTGAAAATTACTCCTGCCCACGACCCAAATGACTTTGAGGTGGGTGAACGTCATCAACTGCAACAAATAATTGTGATGGACGAGCACGGGCAGATGAATAAAAATGCCGGAAATTACACTGGTTTATCACGAGCAGCCTGCCGTGAGCAAATTGTTGCCGACCTAGAACTAGCCAATTATCTCCTTAAAACAGAAGATCACATTCATGCGGTAGGGTATAGCGAACGATCAGGAGCTATTGTTGAACCGTACTTATCGCTGCAGTGGTTTGTAAAAATGAAACCCTTGGCCGAGGAAGCTAAAAAAGTTCAAACTAAAAAAGACGGTGGAATCCATTTTGTACCAACGCGCTTTGAAAAAACCTATCTGCAGTGGATCGACCAGATTCGCGACTGGTGTATTTCCAGACAGATCTGGTGGGGACATCGTATTCCTGCCTGGCATTGCGCTAACTGTAACGAGC
Source organism: Bacillota bacterium (assembly GCA_039798385.1). Classification (GTDB taxonomy): domain Bacteria; phylum Bacillota; class Bacilli; order Thermoactinomycetales; family Thermoactinomycetaceae; genus JBDKGC01. The sequence continues at coordinate 3,081 of JBDKGC010000106.1, read as the reverse complement.
TTACAGTCGAACTCACAACACCGGAGCGTTGCCCACATTGCCAGTGTGACACCCTTCAGCAAGAGGAGGATGTTTTAGATACGTGGTTCAGCTCAGCCTTGTGGCCAATGGCAGTCCACGGATGGCCAAAAGAAACAGCTGCTTTAGCAAAACGTTATCCCAGCACCTGCCTAGTCACCGGCTATGACATAATTTACTTTTGGGTGGCACGTATGAGCTTTTTAGGGTTGGAATTTATGGGGGAACAGCCCTTTACTGATGTGCTGTTAACTGGGTTAATTCGCGATAAACATGGTCAAAAAATGTCTAAATCCTTAGGAAATGGCGTTGATCCAATTGAACTTATTGAAGAGTATGGCACTGATGCCTTGCGTTTTATGTTAGCTGCTGGTTGCACCCCTGGGAATGATCAACGTTTTATTCGTGAAAATATCATTGCGGCCCGTAGTTTTGCCAACAAGCTCTGGAATTCGGCTAGATTTTGTCTCCTGGCATCCGCCGAACAAGAGCATCAGAATCTTTCGCTCCCTGATACCTTAAGCGTGAGTGAAAGATGGTTGCTTTCAAAACTAAATAAAACGATTAAAGTAAGCACAACAGCTTTAGATCGCTATGACTTTAAGCTAGCTACTCATACAATTTATAATTTTATTTGGCATGATTTTTGTGATTGGTATTTAGAGTTTGCAAAAGTACTGTTAAAAACAACACAAGCTCCCGAGGTGCTTGCAGTTCTACAATATGTGCTTAAAAACATCCTGCAACTCCTGCATCCCTTTATGCCATTTATCACCGAAGAACTTTGGCAACATGTAGCACAATCAACCAAAAGCATCGTGCTCAGCAACTGGCCCACGAATACACAAGCAAATCATGATATCGAGGCCGAACATCAAATGCAAGTATTGATGGAAATCATCACGGAAATACGTAGCTTACGCGCTGACTTAAACATAACACCCGGGCAAAAATTAACGATTGTTATTCGTGCTGAACCTAAGATAGAACATGTATTAACTAAATATCAAGCCGTCCTAGAACGGATGACCAACGCTTTGAACCTTACTGTTAATAGCGAGCTTACTCGCCCACCACATTCGGTTGCCATTGTAGTAACCGAGGCTGAACTCTTCGTCTCTTTACCAGATGAACTTAACCGCGATCAGCTGTTGCTAAAGTTGGAAGAGGATTTAAAAAGAGTCCAATACGAACTTACAAGGGCTAAAGATAAATTGTCTAATCAATCTTTTGTAACAAATGCCAAAGAAGAATTAGTAGCTGCTGAAAACCAAAAATTAAAAGAGTATAGCGCAAAAGAAAAAAAAATAAATCAACGAATTAAGGAGGTTAAGCTCGAATGTTAGAAAAAATCTCAGAGCTAAAATTTTACGCCCAGGAACTTTACCATTTAGAGTCCATCCTAAGCCTCTTGTTTTGGGATCAGGCCACCTATATGCCGCAAGCTGCTGCTCTCGCCCGTGGAAAGCAGCGTGCTACCCTCGGAGGTATTCTGCAACAGAAAAAAACAGACCCGCGCTTAGGACTGCTACTTAGCGCGGCTGAACAAGAGGTGCGGCAAAACAATCTTCCTTACCACTCTAATGAAGCTAGCCTTTGCCGAGCAATGCTGCGCCAATACGATATCGATCGACGTGTTCCAGCAGACTATATAAACCGAATGCTCGAACACAGCTCGAAAACCGAACAGGCTTGGCTTAAGGCTAAAGAAGCCCAAGATTTTAAAGTTGTTGAACCATTTTTAAGCCAAACACTCGCACTAAGCCAAGAATACGCTCATTTTTTCTCCAATTGGGATCATATTGCTGATCCTTTGATTGCTAGAAGTGACTATGGTTGGACCGTCAGCCAGCTTAAACCTCTTTTTACCAAGCTGCGGCAGGAACTATTACCACTGATTAGTACCGTTCTGGCCAAACAAAACCAAAGACCACCTGCATGCCTTAACCAATGCTTTCCCAAAAAGGACCAGCTCTCCTTTGGTGAAGAAATTTTAGCCAAACTTGGCTTTGATTTTGAACGAGGAAGACAAGACTTAACCGCTCACCCGTTTGCGATTAAGATGGCACATGAAGATGTACGCATTACGACGCGTGTCGCAGAAGACCACTTTAGTGAAGCCTTATTTAGTAGCATCCACGAGATGGGGCATGCGCTTTACGAGCTTGGCATAGATAAGACACTGGAAGGTACCATCCTCCACCAAGGAACCTCCTCTGGTGTACATGAAAGCCAATCACGGCTTTGGGAAAACATCGTCGGCCGCAGCTTGCCTTTTTGGGAATATTTTTACCCGCTGCTCCAAACCTACTTCCCTAAAGAACTGTCAACTACCTCGTTACCAGATTTTTATCAGGCCATCAACACTGTTAAACGGTCGTTAATCAGAACAAACGCTGATGAACTAACCTATAACTTACATGTCATTATCCGCTTTGACTTGGAAGTTGACCTATTAACAGGAGCCCTTAAAATAAAAGACCTGCCGGAGGCATGGCGCGAGCGCTACCGTGAAGACTTAGGCGTCCTACCTGAACATGACAGCCAAGGCGTCCTGCAAGATATTCACTGGTATTTTGACCTAATTGGCGGCCAATTTCAGTGCTATACCTTAGGTAATATCCTAAGTGCCCAGTTCTTTAAAACAGCAGCCAAACAGCTGCCTAACCTATCAGAACAAATGCGTACCGGAAACTTTAGTAACCTTAAAAACTGGCTGGATCAAAATATTTATCGTCATGGAAGTAAATTTGATGGACCAGAGCTGATCCGTTTAGCCACTGGTGATGAAGGATTAAAACTCGAGCCTTATTTAGAATACTTAAGTAAGAAATTTGGTGCGCACTAAAAAAAAAAAAAAGACACCTTGTTACTAAAGCATACTGCAAAGACCTAACCAACTTTATTATAAAATAAAAACCGTTTATAAAGCTAAACGGTTTTTTTATATAGTTGATTTATTTTAATATTTTATAATTTATTTACATAAAAATAACTAATATGAAAACAAAGGAGGTCTTACAACTTGTTTTATAATCCAAACACACCTCATTTTTATAATCC
>JBDKGC010000105.1:0-17085 GCA_039798385.1 Bacillota bacterium | reverse complement strand
TTTGGTCTGCTCTGGCTAGTGCAGTTTGTTGGGTGGGAAAATCTGTTTTGGGTTGGTGTAATGCCTTTTCTGGTTGGGGAGTTGTTAAAGATAACTGTGGTTTGCCTCCTAACTTCAAAGGTTTAATTTATACCAAAAAAATCATAATTAAAATCAAAATTAACTGGATTTTTTTTAGCATAAGGGCACGAGCTATCTCTGGTTGCATAGGGGCAGGATGCTGGGGGGCTGGGCTGTAAGATGCCTGGAGTGGGTTTGATCGAACTTTTTTGCATACGCGGTGGACTAAAACCTACACTAAAATCACTTTTTATTGGAGATGTTGGTGTCACTTGTCTCTTAGGTAGTAAGCTACATACAAAACCTGTACCTGCCTTAGGAAGGGCAGCTGGCTTAAGGGGGATGACATAATCTTGAAAAGACATAATAATATTAAAACCACCTTTTATTTTTTGTATTAGTATATGTATAAAAAATTTTTTTTATGTTAGGTAGGTGGCTGTTTTGTTAGGGACTGATTTAATTAATAAAATATCCCAGTTTGCACCAGCTAGCTTGGCTTTACCTGGTGATTCAATTGGATTGCAAGTTGGTTCGCCTTGTAATGAGGTGGACGGGGTGTTATTTACGCTTGATGTAACGATCCAAGTGTTGCAGGAGGCGGTTAGTTTAGGTGCCAATTGGATTTTAGCTCATCACCCCTTACTTTATAGACCATTTGAGCAGGTGGATACAGAGAGTCCGGTAGGACAAATGATTAAGTTTATGTTGCTTGAAAATTTAAATTTATATGTAGCGCATAGTAATTTAGATATTACGACTGGTGGTGTAAATGATGTATTAGCAAGTAGTCTAGGACTTGTAGCTTGTAAGCCACTTATTTCAACTTTTTCTGAACCGAGTTATAAGCTTGTGGTTTTTTTACCAAAGGACCATTATGAGCCCGTCTTTCAAAATTTGGCAGCTGCTGGTGCTGGTCTAATTGGACGGTATAGTCATTGTGCTTTTGCCATGGAAGGTCAAGGTAGTTTTAAACCGTTAGAGGGTAGCAATCCCTTGCTAGGGCACGTAGGAGTACTTGAGCAGGCTACTGAATTACGACTGGAAATGATAGTACCGAAGAGGTGTCGAAAAAAAGTTATAGAAACGTTATTAGCTACTCACCCCTATGAGGAAGTAGCTTATGATCTGTATCAGTTAAATTCGTCTTTGGATAAATATGGTTTAGGTCGAATAGGTAAATTAAATAAGACAATGGCAATGCCTGAATTTATAGAATATGTTAAAAAGGTTTTTGGTGTATGTTCCTTGCGCAGCGTAGGTTCTTTGCAACGTGATATTAGTAAGGTTGCTATTTTAGGTGGTTCCGGTGCTAAGTATCTTAGAAAAGCTCAAGAAATGGGAGCGGATCTATTTATTACAGGAGATATAGGCTACCATGCAGCGCAAGAAGCACTTGCACTTAATTTCCTACTACTTGACCCTGGACATCACATTGAGTATTTAGTCCTAAAATCGTGGCGTGAGCAAATAAACTTGCCAGACAATGTTGTTTCTTATATTTCCAAAGTGAAGTGGGACCCTTTTAATTGGCATTTATAGGAACTATTGGTGGGTGGGATTGGAGTAATTTGCGTAATAAACAGGGTAGGTGCTTATTTTATTTACTAATACATGGCTAAAAACATTTGCAGCCACGTTCGTATAGTCAATACATGCTTCGCCAGGACCATTGTTTGGGAAGCTAATAACTTGATTTTTAATTATGGCATAAATTTCCAGACCACTCTCAAGCCTCTCTACAGTTAGAGCTTCAAAAAATGGGTTTTCAAATAAAGCGGTGTTTAATATAGCAGCTGCACCCCATACATCGGTGCTAACTGGCGGAATAACAGGTTCATATATTTGATTCTCTTTATCAAAAACTTGAATAATAATTTTATCATTAGTACTAGTGTTAAAGCTTTTTTCCTGCGGCAAAACGGTTGCTAAAGCTTGAGCTTTGGTCGTATCGCTAGCGGTAATAGTAACGAAGTAATTGTTATTATTGCCTATTACAGGGCTAACTTCAACCTGTGGATCCGCGCCAATGGAGTAAGCTAGTTCATCGCGGAAGATTTGCCAAGGAGGAGAGTAATGTTTTGCTTGGCTTGGCATTGGTTTAATCTCCATTGTATTTCTCGTCTGTGTGGGGACGACGTGATTATGGTTAGTATGAGCTTGTTGATCATTGTCATCTGGTAAGTAAACTATTCTTGACGTATCTTTCATTAAGGGACCTCCTGTGTAAAACAGCATCAAAAATTTATATATGCTTTTAATAAGCCTTGATTTATAGTCATTTAAGATAATAATTGCCCCAATCATTTTATTAAAGAGGCATATGTTGTAAGTACCTTGAAATAAAGAAGGCGCAGCCTCGCAACACAACATTATATGCATAAAAACTTCTAGTGGTGAATTAGGTTATTACCTGAAATCTAAGTGGCTTTTTTAATCACTTAGTATTTAATTATAAAGATGTATTGTAATAGCACTTTTTTTGCAATAAAATGGTTATATACGTGTGAAATAATAGATGGTTTAGTTTGTTTTTTTTTAGATAAAAATAAATTAGTAAACGTTTATTTAAACATTTATTTAATGGAAGGAGCACTATCACATTTTGTTATCCACATTGAAACGTTTTTTCTTAGGAGAACCTTTGCAGACCGAACAATTGCAGAGTGAACGTTTACCCATTTGGAAGGCACTGCCAATTTTGTCCCCAGATGCGTTGTCATCTATTTCTTATGGGCCTGAGGTTTTACTACGCGCCCTTTTAGTTGCTGGTACTGTCCCTGGATTAGTGTTAGGTTATTCGTTGCCAATTGGGATAGCTATTATAAGTTTGTTGGTGCTTCTAATCTTGTCGTATCGACAAGTTATCTTTCAATATCCACAAGGGGGGGGAGCATATAAGGTTTCCTACGATAATTTAGGTCGTAGTTTTGGACTGGTTTCTGGTGCTGCCCTTTTAATTGATTATACACTTACCGTAGCGGTAAGTGTTTCTGCTGGGAAAGATGCACTGTTACCTATTTTTCCTGCCCTTGCATCATATGCTACAGCTATTTCTATTTGCTTTGTGTTAATTATTATGATGCTAAACTTAAGAGGATTACGTAAGGCTGGCAATACATTTGCTTTGCCTACATATTTATTTATTGTAGGTATTGTAGTACTTATTTTTACAGGGTTAAGTCAAGTGGGGATAGAGGGACCCTCACCGGCCTGTCCTCTATTACCTCGAGCTGTTTTTCCATCTGGGTTAACATGGTTTATACTATTAAAGGCTTTTTCTTCTGGATGTGCTTCCTTGACAGGTGTGGATGCTATTGCTAATGCAGCTCCTTATTTTCGTAAGCCGGCAGTTAAGCGGTGTTCGAAGGCGCTTATTATGCTGGGACTTTTGCTTGGTTCTATGGTGGCTGGGGTTCTTTATTTAACTTATGTTTATGGATTGGTTCCCCCGATGGCGGAGAGCGGTGAAACACTTTTATCGCTGTTAGCTGCGAAGGTATTTGGTGTAAACACAGGGCTATATATTTATATCCAAGCAGTGACAACTCTTTTGTTAATTCTGGCTGCTAATACAGGTTTTTCGGGGTTCCCTTTGTTAGCTGCTATTATGGCTAAAGATAACTTCTTACCACGTATGTTTGCCAATCGTGGTGACCGACTCAGTTATTCCAATGGTATTATGCTACTAGCATTTACGTCGATTGTTTTAATCTGGTTTTTTGGGGCGCGGGTGGATAAACTAATTCCATTATACGCGGTAGGGGTATTTCTGTCCTTTACTTTAGCCCAAGCATCCATGGTAATCCGTTGGATAAAGCAGAAAGGCAATGGCTGGCAAGGTAAATTATTATTAAATGCGGTTGGTGCCTTTGTTTCATTCTGTGTTTTTGTGATTACATTAGTGACAAAGTTTACCGATGGCGCTTGTATAGTCGTTGTTTTATTTCCTATTTTAATTTATATTTTTCTTAAAATAAGTAAACATTATAAAAGCGTAGCTGAACAACTTCGGCTTGATCCTGTTGACAATAAACCAATAGCGTTAAAACATTTAGTTATAATGCCTGTAGGCGGGATAAATAGAGTGGTAAGTAATACAATCTCTTATGCTAAATCGTTGCAAGGAGAAATAGTAGCTTTTTATGTAGGTTTTGACCAAGAAAGTATTGATAAAATTATTAATCGTTGGCAAGCATGGCAAGTAGATATTGAGTTAAAAACCTGTTATTCTAAGTATCGAAGTTTAATAAGGCCCTTGTTACAGTTGGTATCAGAGTTAAGGCGAAAAGAAAATTATGGACACGTAACAATTTTAATTCCAGAGTTTATTGTAGCGAAGTGGTGGCATAGACTTTTGCATAATCAAACGGCTTTAATTTTACGGTTTATTTTGATGGCACAAAAAAATGTTGCTGTTGCTACTGTACCTTTTCATTTAAGCCGGTAAGGAGTGTTAGTGTTATGTTAGAACAAACAAAGAAAAATCCATTGCGGACTGAGTTGCCAATTGAGGTTACGTGGCGGTTAGAAGATATTTTTGGCACGGATGACTTATGGGAGGACGAATTTAAAAAAGTTACTAATTTAATACCAACTTTACAGGAGTTCAAAGGGAAACTAGCTGAATCAGCTGTTAATTTGCTCCAAGCTTTAACAAAGGAAGAGGATATTTCGGAAAGGGTTGATAAACTTTATACGTATGCTAGGATGCGATACGATCAGGATCTAACTAATAGTTATTATCAGCAATTAAATGAACGCGCTGCGACGTTATACGTTCAAGTCGAAGAGCAACTAGCCTACCTTATTCCAGAAATATTAGCTTTAGCTGAAGGTGTGGTCTATGCCTATTTTCAACAAGAATCAGGTTTATATAAATATCGCCAAGCATTGCAAGTTATCTTATCTCAAAAAGAGCATTATTTAAGCTGTAAAGAGGAACAACTTTTAGCGCAGGCAGGAAATATTATGCGTACAGCTGAGGAAGTTTTTTCGGCACTTAATAATGCCGATCTTTCTTTTGGTAAGGTTTTAGATAGTGCAGGGAATAAGTTGGAAGTTACACATGGTCGATATACACTTTTACTGGAACATAAAGATCGCAAGGTAAGGCGCGATGTATTTAATGCTTTATATGCTCAGTATGCAAGACATCAAAACACCTTTGCTTGCACTTTAGCTGGTGCAATTAAACAACATAATTTTATTGCTAAGGTACGTGGGTTTAACGATGCGCGGCATGCAGCGCTGAAGGCAAACAATATTCCAGAAGAAGTTTACGATCAATTAATAGCAGTAACAGCTGCTAATACTAAGCAGCTGCAAGAATATTTACGTTTGCGAAAGAAAGTTTTAAAGCTACAAGAACTTGGACCATATGATTTGAATGTTACTTTAGTCCCTAATACGAACTATAAGATCACTTTTGATGAGGCCGAAGAGATAGTACGCGAGGCTTTAAAACCTTTGGGGGAAGAGTATGGAGCAATATTAGATAAAGCTTTTCGTGATAGATGGATTGATCTTTATGAGAATAAGGGTAAACGTAGTGGTGCCTATTCTTCTGGGTCGTATGGAACAAACCCCTATATTCTTATGAATTGGCAAGATAATTTAGATAGTCTCTTTACTTTGGTACATGAGCTTGGTCATTCGCTGCATAGTTATTATTCACATAAGTACCAGCCATACGTTTATGGTAATTACTCTATTTTTGTTGCCGAGGTCGCCTCTACTTGTAATGAGGCTCTGTTGCATCATTATTTACTTCATCATGAACCAAATAAAGAAAAACAAAAATATATACTTCAGCATTATTTAGATGGTTTTAGAGGTACTGTTTATAGGCAAGTCATGTTTGCTGAGTTTGAATATTTAATTCACAGAAATGAGCAGGAGGGAGAACCGCTAACAGCCGATAGTCTGTCTAAAGCTTATTTGGAGATTTTAACAAAAAATTTTGGAGACGGCCTATGTTTAGATAATAAATTAGCCTTAGAATGGGCAAGAATTCCTCATTTTTATTATAATTTTTATGTTTACCAGTATGCTACTGGTTATAGCGCGGCAGCATCTTTAGCACAAAAAATATTAGGAGGCGGAGCTGCTGAGGTAACTTCCTACTTACGGTTTCTAAAAGCTGGTAGTTCAGATTATCCATTAGAAGTCTTAAAACGAGCTGGGATAGATATGACCCAGCAGGAACCATTAGCTGACGCATTTCATACATTTGCTGAGAATCTTAATAAATTTGAAAAGATGTTTTAAAACTGGAGGAGCAGAATGCGATATTTAATTACTAGTGCAACCCCTTATATTAATGGGATTAAACATCTCGGTAATTTAGCTGGCTCGCTTCTACCGGCTGATGTGTATGCCCGCTTTTTAAGACAAGAAGGGCATGAAGTGTTGTTTATTTCGGCAACTGACGAACATGGGACACCTGCTGAGCTGGCTGCTAAAAAAAGAGGGCAGCAGCCTGAGGAATATTGTTTAACTATGCATAATGTGCAAAAAAAGATTTATGAAAAATTTTCATTATCTTTTGATTATTTAGGCCGATCGTCTGCATCAGCTAATCATAAACTAACACAGGATTTTTATTGTAAATTAGATGCTGCTGGGTTATTAGAAGAACAAGAAATTAAACAAGTCTACGCACTGGAAGACGAACGTTTTTTGGCTGATCGGTATATTGAAGGAACTTGCCCGCGCTGTGGGTATGAAGCAGCACGTGGAGACCAATGTGAGAATTGTACCGCTTTGCTTGATCCTATTGAACTTATAAATCCACGTTCAGCGCTCTCTGGGAGCACAAAGTTAGAAATAAAGACGACAAAACATCTTTTTTTTCATATAGAAAAGTTAAGTGATCGACTTCGTTCCTGGATAACAGCAAAAACTGATTGGCCAACTTTAACGACATCAATTGCTTTAAAATGGTTGGATGAGGGACTACATGCCAGGTGTATTACAAGGGATTTGCAATGGGGAGTCAAGGTGCCACGTCCTGGTTTTGAGGAAAAAGTATTTTATGTTTGGTTTGATGCTCCGGTTGTCTATATTGCAGCAACTAAAGAATGGGCTAATTTAGCACCCAAAATTCGTGATTTTAAATCTTGGTGGTTTAAGACGGAAGATGTTGTATATACCCAGTTTATGGCTAAGGACAATGTACCTTTTCATACAATTTTATGGCCAGCAATGATTTTTGGTACAAATCAGCCTTGGTTGCAAGCGACAATGATTAAATCTTTCAATTGGTTGACTTACTATGGCGGAAAGTTTTCCACGAGTCAAAAAAGAGGAATCTTTATGGATCAAGCATTGGAGTTGTTACCGGCTGATTACTGGAGATATTTTTTAATTGCGCAGCTACCTGAGGACCGTGATACTTCTTTTACCTGGGAAACGTTTGCTACCATTGTAAATAAAGACTTAGTAGGAATGTTTGGTAACTTTGTTAATCGTGTGCTATGTTTAATAAAAGCTAAATTCGGGGATGTAATTCCAGCTGGAGGTAAAGAAGGGGATCAGGAGCGAGAGTTATTTGAAGCTTGTGAAAGATGTTTAATAGAGTATAAAGAAGCTTTGTATCAGCTCAAATATAGAGTAGCAATTTCTAGATTACGCAAATTATGGAGTTTAGGAAATCAGTACTTAGATCAAGCAGCACCTTGGACACTATTACATCAAGATCGTGATGCTGCTGCAATGGTACTCCGTGTGGCAGTAAATTTAGTGCGGTTGTATGCACTTACAGCATTACCGTTAGTGCCTAATGCCGCTAATGCAATTCTGCTGGCTTTAAAAATAAAGCAAGAAAGTTTAAGATTTGAACAAGGAAAGTTACTTTCTTATCTTAAAGCGGGGCATGCGTTTACTGTGCCAAACTTATTATTTAGACGTATTACGCCACAAGAGATAGCGGAGTGGGAAGTAAAATTTGGTGCTTTTAAGTCTTAGTTTAAAACATTTTGCCAAGCTGTATCTTGTTAATTTAGTTTGTCACATCATCTGAACCAATCACTAATGTCATACCATTTTTTTCGAAATTTATCTTTAACATCTTCCCAGAAGCCCGGTTCAGGTGTCGTGTTAAATTTGTGGTTTGTACAATTTTTGGTGGGTTCCGTGCCACTTACAAAGTATTCTTTATCTTGGTGGGGGCAGAAACTAGAAGCTAATTTACCAGTTTCTCTACATATTTGTACGGATCTTACTTTATTGGGCATTTTAAATTCTCCGTGATTAATAGTTCGATAGGATGCACGCATAAATTTATCCCAGATTGACTTAGCTAATTTTTCTTCTTGCGTCGAGATATCTTTACCTTTATCATAACCAATCCAGCTGGTTGCTACTAATTGAGGTGAAAACCCAGCCATCCAGCCATCTTTAGAGTTTGAGGTTCCCGTTTTACCAGCCATAATAGTAGGTTGCTTAATGTCACGTGCTGTACCAGTGCTACTTTCAAAAGTATTCGTTAAAAGTTGAGTGAGAACAAAAGTGTGTTCAGGTGTAGCGACTTGTTGTTCAGTTTCTTTATCTTCTGCTAGAATTTTCCCTGTGCTGTCTGTTATTTTACGAATTACAAAGAGCGGGCGGCGTATACCTTGGCTAGCTAGGGTAGCGTACATTTCGGCTAGTTCTACTGGTTTAACCTCCGAACTGCCTAAGGCTAGGGAAGGTACAGCTTTTAATGGACTGTGTATGCCTAACTTTTTAGCTGCAGCAATCGTTTTTTCAGGACTATGCCGTAGATGCATCGAAACTGCAAAAATATTGTCTGAAAGAGGAATAGCCTCATGCATAGTTATCTCACGTTCTTGATAAATATTACCGTAATTGCGTGGACAATAGTTACCAAAACATGTTCTTGTACTTTTAATTTTTGTAAGGGCTGTCTCACCATTTTCCAGGGCACTTAAATAGACTGCTGGTTTAAAAGCAGAACCTGGTTGACGAGGGCTGTCGGCACGGTTTAGCTGGGAATCTTCATATTTTTTTCCGCCTATCATTGCTTTCAAACAACCGGTTTGCGGGTCAATTGCTACTAATGCTCCTTGTAGTTCTCCTTTATTTTCTAAGGTGGACGAAACAGCATAGTCAGCAGCTGTTTGTAAGTTGTTATTTAAGGTGGTGTAAATTTTAAGCCCACCCCCATAAAGTAAACGAGGGTCTAAATTAAATTTTTCACTCGCATATTTGATAATGTAGTCGCGAGCGTAATTGGCATGGAGAACTTGTTTAGCGGGTGGTTTTTTAATGGTGAGATAACTTCTTTTAGCTTGCAGGGCTTGCTGGGCAGTTATTTTCCCTGCTTCTGCCATTTTATTTAGCACAAAAGCATGTCTTGCTGAGATTACGGAGCGGTTATTGAATGCATACGGGGAGTAAAGACTAGGGTTTCGTGGGATGCAAGATAACATTACTCCCTCTGCGATTGATAAATCTTTAACCTCTTTATTAAAATATAATTTTGCGGCTGTTCCTAAACCTATTGCTCCATTACCATAGTTTATATTATTAAAGTACTTTTCTAAAATTTCAGGTTTTTGCAGTTTAAGTTCTAACTGAATAGTTAACAGAGCTTCATGTATTTTACGAAACCAACTTCGGTTGTGGCTTAAATAAAGGTTTCGAGCTAGTTGTTGCGTAACTGTACTTGCGCCCTGCACAATACGTCGTGCTTTAATGTTTTCATAAAGTGCTCTAATGATGCCTCGTATTGAAAAACCCCAATGTTTATAGAACGACCTATCTTCAGATGTTAGCGTTGCATCTAGTACATGTTTAGGAATTTTATTCAACTTTACAGGTATTCGTTCCATACGCCGATCGGTTTTAGCTATAACTTGATCTTTATCATCATAAATAATGCTAGCGGTTTGAAGAGTAGGTTCAGGTAATGGAGCTATTCGTAAAACGAGCAGCGTTGCTCCAATTAAAGAAGATGTTATCAGAATAATTCGCCAGAAGGGATGTAACTTCTGCATATGATGTGTTATGATTGAAATAGTTTTTTTTATCAAAGGGATAAGTAACGCTCCTATTTAAAACAGATTACTAGAAGTTTATAAGTCCTACTTTAGTATATTGATAATAAATTTATTTAATGAGAAAATTGGTAGGTGAATAATATAGACAGAGTTAATAGTTAAGGTTATCTATTTTCTATTTTCGAGAATAAATCATACTTTGTTTAAAAAAGATTTTTAACTAAAACTTACAGTTTAGTATGGACTTTTAGTTTTATTATATACTTTTTAGTTCGTTTTGTATAGTAGCTGGTCTTTGTGTTTTATCCTGAATTAATATAACAAACTGCACCGCTGACGTGTTTTTGCAGTCAATTGATTTGTTTTTATCATCTAACAACAGGATGTGATTGATTATGGAGCTCTGGTATACAGAAAAACAAACTATTAATCATGGTATAACAACTAAGGTAGTGAACTGTCTTCACCATGAACAGACTGAATTTCAAACAATAGATCTTTTGGAGACCTTAGAGTTTGGTCGAATGCTGGTTTTAGATGGGATGGTGATGATGACAGAAGCCGATGAATTTGTTTATCATGAGATGATTGCACATGTTCCGCTGTCTGCACATAAAAATCCTAACAATGTTTTAGTGATCGGTGGTGGCGATGGTGGAGTTGTGCGCGAAATTTTACGTCATGGGGAAAAAATACAGCGGGTTGATCTAGTCGAAGTGGACAAGCGTGTGATTGACCTTTCTAAAAAATACTTTCCTGAGGTTACAAGTGGATTAAGTGATCACCGTGTAAACATACATGTCCAAGATGGTGCTCAATATATTGCAAACACTAAGATTAAGTATGATGTAATTATTGTAGATTCTACTGAACCGGTTGGAGCCGCAACACCGCTTTTTCAGCTTGACTTTTATCGAGCAGTTTTTAATGCTCTCTCACCGACCGGTATAATGGTAGCTCAAACTGATACACCTTGGTTTAAGCCTAACTTAGTTCGTAAGCTATACGGCACGATCAGTAGTTTATTCCCTATTTCAAGGCTTTATACTGCTGCTATACCTACTTATCCTAGTGGGTTGTGGAGTTTTACGCTTGGATCAAAGCAATATGATCCCTTGTATTTTGAAGCACTGCCTGAACTTAAAACTAAATATTACTGTATGGAGGTGCATCGAGCTGCTTTTAATCTACCAGCGTTTGTTCAAAAATTAATAAAAAAAAAGGATGAATTGAATGAATGATCGGTTTTATACGACACAGGCTTTTATCGGTGCTAGGAAAGATAGTAGAGCCAAGGGAGTGCTGTATGGTTTGCCGATGGATTGGACAACTACATACCGCGCTGGAGCACGTTTTGGACCAACTAGGATACGTGAGGCGTCATGGGTACACGAAGAGTATAGTCCCTATTTACGAAAAGAGCTAGGGGAAGTATCGTATTGTGATAGTGGAGATTTACAATTGGTTGCTGGAAATATAGATAATAGTTTAGAAATTATTTATTCTTACGTAAAAAAACAGCTCGCAGAACAAAAAGTTTTATTTGGAATTGGTGGTGAGCATTTAGTAACTTGGCCAATAGTAAAAGCATTCTATGAGCATTATCAAGATCTTGTTGTGGTGCAGTTAGATGCACATGCTGACCTATGTTCGGAGTATGAGGGCCAAGCCTTATCACACGCGACAGTTATGTATCAGATAGCAAACTTAGTGGGATCTACTAATGTTTATCAATTTGGTTTACGTTCTTTCACAAGAGCAGAAGAAAAGTTTGCTGCTAATGCCCACATTAATTTTTATCCCTTTCAGCTTTTGGAGCCTATCCGGCAAGTAATCAAAAACTGGGGTAGTTTGCCGGTTTATCTAACGGTAGATATCGATGTTCTTGATCCAGCTTATGCCCCAGGAACTGGTACACCTGAACCCGGTGGATTTAAAAGTAGCGAGTTATTAGAGGTTATTCATTTACTAGTAAAAGAAAAGATAAATATAGTGGGTGTTGATCTAGTAGAAGTCGCACCTAATTATGACTTGTCGGAGCGAACAGTAATTTTGGCTGCTAAAATTTTACGAGAAATGTTATTAGGTTTTTTATAAACTATAAAAAGCAAAACGCTAGCACGCTTAAAACGGGTGGTAAGCAGTGTATATTTCAGAAAAAGCACCAGCAAAAATAAATCTTACACTAGAGGTTAAAAAAGAACGGCAAGATGGTTATCATGATTTAATCTCAATCATGACAACGATTGACCTCGCGGATCGCATAGATTTTGAATTAAATGAAGATAGCCCAAAAATAGAATTTTATAGTGAGAAATTAATTTCTAAGCGCAATATTCGAAAAAACTTAGTCTATCAGACGGCTAGGTTATTACAGCATCAATTTCAAGTTAAGCAAGGGGCAAAAATTAAAATTGAAAAACATATACCTGTTTCAGCTGGATTAGGGGGAGGTAGCAGTGATGCAGCAGCAGCACTAAGGGGGTTAAATAGATTATGGGGTTTAAACCTTACGGTGCAGGAGATGAAAGAGTTAGGATCACAAATAGGAAGTGACGTTCCTTTTTGTGTGCATAATGCTACGGCATTAGTACGTGGGAGGGGAGAGCATCTTTTCCGGTTACCGAAACCGCCATGTTGTTGGGTAATCTTAGTAAAACCTTTTTGTAGAATTTCAACTGGGGATGTTTTTCGTAACTTTTTATTAAAGCCAAATTATGAGCGACCTGATCACCAAGCAGTTGTTGAGGCCATTCATTGTGGGGATTATAAAAAAATGGCTAATAATTTAAGCAATATGTTGGAAGAAGTGACTATTGAAATGACGAAAGAAGTAGTGCTTTTGAAAAATAGAATGGCACAGCTTGATGTTGAAGGGATTGTAATGTCTGGCAGTGGACCTACGGTTTATGGGTTGGTAAAAACAGAAGCAAAAGTAAAACGAATTATCAACGGACTCAGAGGGTACGGTCAAAAAGTTTATGCCGTGCGCATGCTAGGTTAAAGGCCAAGCTTTACTAAAAATTCTTCATAAGAGAGGTTAGTTTCAATTAAAATTGTTTTATGGCGTTGTTTCACACCATACTGAATAGTTATATGGTTTAATGGGATTTTAAAAAGTTTGGCTAAATTTTGTAGCAACAATTTATTTGCTTTATTTTTTTGTGGGGTTACTGGTAGGTAACATTTTAAGATATCATTTTGTATTTTCCAAGTGTAGAAGGAAGCATTGGGTATTACTTTTACATTAATTTTTAACATCTTTAATGCCTTCTTTGGTCCATATTAACCTAAGAAAGGAGAATCGTCATCTATACGGATTCGTTGTATATTTTTTGTTTGGCAGGTTTTTTGATCAATCGTGAGGACGACACCGTTAAATTGTCCTCGTCCTGTAGCTACTGTAAATTTACTTGGTAAGCCGGTTGTATATTTATTTATAATCGGCTGTCGTTCTAGACCGATTATGCCGTCATAGGGCCCGACCATACCTACATCTGTTAAATAACCTGTCCCTTTGGTAAGTATTCTTTCATCAGCTGTTTGTACATGGGTATGGGTGCCGACCACAGCTGAGACTTTACCATCGAGATACCAGGCTAAAGCTAGTTTTTCTGAAGTTGTTTCGGTATGAATATCAACCAAAATAGGGATTGATGCTGGCAAATCATTAATTAATTCGTCCGCTGTTAAAAAAGGACAGGCGGCGCCTCCATTCATAAAACAGCGTCCCAGGAGATTTATTACAGCCAAGCGGGTTGTTCCCGCTTGGATTATTCGAACCCCTTTACCCGGATTACTTGCAGGGAAATTAGCAGGACGGACAATTCTTTCATTCTCAATAATATTAAAAATATTTGATTTAGCCCAGGTATGGTTGCCTAAAGTTATACAGTGCACGCCAGCATTAAAAATAGCATTAACTTCATTGTTAGTTACCCCGCGTCCATTCTTAGCAGCATTTTCAGCATTAGCAACAATAAAAACAGGTTTAAATTCTTTTTTTAGCGTAGGTAGATATGTGCTAAGAAGTTTAACACCTAACGGTCCAAATATATCTCCGATCATTAATACGTTCACAATTTTAGGTCCTTTAAAATTTATTTTGCATACTCAGTAGCTCTTGTTTCCCTAATAACAGTTACTTTAATTTGTCCAGGATACTTCAGTTGGTTTTCTATTTTTTTAGTAATATCCCGAGCTAGTAATGCTGAAGCGGAATCGTCCACCTCATTGGGCTTTACAATAATTCGACACTCTCTACCCGCTTGCACAGCAAACGATTTTTCTACGCCCGAGAACTGATTACATATCTCTTCTAAACGTTCTAAACGTTTAATGTATTTTTCAACAGTCTCTTTACGAGCCCCTGGGCGTGCTGCCGATAGGGTATCAGCTGCTTTCACCAGGACGGAAATAACATTGTCCGGGTCTACATTTCCATGATGTGATTCGATAGCATTTATGACAATACTGGATTCCTTATACTTTTTAGCTAGCTGTACACCGACATCAACATGTGAACCTTCGTGTTCGTGATCGAGAGCTTTACCAATGTCGTGTAATAAACCAGCCCTCTTGGCCATACGTATGTCTAAATTTAGTTCGGAGGCTAATAAACCTGATAAGTAGGCCACTTCCAATGAATGCTTCAAAACATTTTGTCCATAGCCAGTTCTAAAACGAAGACGACCTAACAAGTCCGTCAATTGATGATTTAGGTCATAGACACCCACTTCAAAGGCAGCTTGTTCACCGTATTCCCTAATACGTTGTTCTACTTCGGTTTGAGCTTTGTTAACCATCTCTTCAATGCTGGCAGGATGAATACGACCATCATCAATTAATTTTTCTAAAGCAATACGTGCTATCTCACGTCTTACAGGATCAAAAGCAGATAACACAACGGCTTCTGGTGTATCGTCTATTATTAAATCGACACCTGTTAAAGCTTCGATTGTACGAATATTGCGGCCTTCTCGTCCAATAATTCTACCTTTCATTTCTTCGCTTGGAAGAGCAATGACAGCAACAGTAGTATCAGTAACATGGTCTACAGCACAGCGCTGAATTGCTAACGCTAGAATATTTTGGGCTTTTTTTGTACCAGTTTCGATTGCTTCTTGTTCTAAATTATTAATAATACGCGCAACTTCTTGACGCATCTCTTGTTCTGTACGAGCTAACAAGTAGTCTTTTGCTTGAGCACGTGAGAAACGAGCTATTTGTTCCAAGGTTTTAGTTTGTTCAGCTGTTTTCTTTTCAAGCTCTTTATTTAGCTTATTGTTTTCTTCTTCCAACTTATCGACCGTTGTTTTTTGCTTCACTAAATCTTCTTGTTCTTTTATTAAAGTAGACTGTTCTTGAGATAGTTTTAAAGATAACTTATCTAATTCACTTTGTTTTAGAGTAGCTTCACGCTCGGCATTTCCTATTAAATGGTGAGCTTTTTCCTTTGCTGTAAATATTTTTTCGTTATACAAACGCTCTGCTTCAAGGCGTGATTTTTCAACAATGCTAAGTGCTTCTTTTTCAGCTAGAGCAATTTTTGAAGAAGAAACATAAAAACGAGCACAATAACCTAAAACACCACCGACCAACAGCATGCTGATTATAAAAAAAATGTTTAAGAAAACTCCATCTACCATATTTTGAATTATACTCGTTAAAAAATAAACTAGGCATAAACTATAAATAATAATTTATCTAGGGCGAAATAATTTGCAAACAACTTTCCTAGCGAGTACGTACCTCCTAATAATTTTAAGATATACTTTACTAAAGCTTAACAAATACAAATAAAGCACTTTAATTTTTAACTAGCCCTATTTCGGGCCTAGTTAAATTAAGGTCTAATGAAAATACAATTAAAAATAAGCTGCGAGAGCTTACTTTCCAAATACACATTTATCTAAACAACAATAGCTAAACTTAGTTAGCGTAATTATTTATATGCTAATAAACCTTGCTTAAGTATAGCTTAAGATGACCTAGTTTGTCAAATTGAGTCTTATAGGCTTGACTTACAATAAAGCAGTTCTACTGTAACAAAGAACGAATCTCAGTAAGAAGTCTTTCCCGGAAGGTACTAATGTTTTTTTCTATAGCCATGTCTAGTCCGACTTTGTTTGCTTGTATAATAGCTTCTTTAGAATACTTTTGTGTTACATCTGTTGTTATTCTCTCAAATAGATTATCAATTACCAAGGGTCTAAAATAATATTCAGAAAAGATGGGTAGTGCTTCATTTAAAAATTCGTCAGTTATTGTTCCTAAATCTTTCTTGATAGAGCAAACTTTCTGTAGTAGCTTTTGGTATTGGGGTAAATAGAAGGTTGTTGAAAGAAGGCCACCTGTTGCTTCGCAGAAAAGTAGTGATTTATATAGATTTTCACATATTGGTATTGGTATACCTAGTGTATTTGCTATTATGGCCTTGTTGCGGTAGGCCTCTTGTTCGATAGCCGCTACTTGCGAGACATACCCAAAAGGGGTTAAGGCGCAAAAATATTTTTTTTCTCTAATTTTTTCAATTCTTTCACAGTTTGTTAAATTAGTAAGCTCAAAAACTAATGTAAGAAGCATCGTTGGAATATCGCCTATATCCTTTATTTTAATAATATTTGCTCGGCAATCAGTTAGACCTGAAAGGGGGAGAGCAGCATCGATGGTAATCACATTATCCCAGTGAGCTGTATGATATGGATTGGTGAAAAAATTTGTTAATCTAGTGTATAGTGTTTCAAAGACTGTTGCCTGCAATTCTTTAGGTGGTAAAAAGGGGGATGGGGGGGGATGTTCTATGGTATATTCCTGTGGTGGAACTGGGCTAACTTTATTCAAAAGATTGAATATTAAGGATAGCGATTGTAGATTAGCTGGAGAGGGGGTTTGAATAAATGTTTGCAAGAGAGTGGTTAAGAGTAAAGTAATTAGTTGGGAGCCAGGCATATAAAAAACTCCTTTATAATTTAAGGGATTTAGTTTTATTTATAATATATATGTTTAAGAAGCTATTATA
>JBDKGC010000104.1:0-7674 GCA_039798385.1 Bacillota bacterium | reverse complement strand
ATTTAGCCGCGTTTGTTGTCTGTGTAATTTTTGTTTTCTCGTGATAATAAAATAATCGCTAATAAGTGGAGCGACGATAGCACTAGCTAACGTGTATATCCATGTTGAACTCTGGGTTTCTGGCAGGCAACCGGAACCAAATGTCTTAGGTTTAAGAGGTTTATTATTAATAGGATGCTGAAGTTGGCGTGGTTTTTTAGTTAATATTTTTGTTAAGTGAAAGGAAAATTTTTTCATTTTAACTGGGTTAAGTTTTAGCTTCAGTTTGTGCTGTAGGAGCGAAGTTAACTCTTGTTGTTTTTCTTTAAGCATATCAGTAAAAGCTTCTTTCTGGGAATGAAGGAGTTCGGAACGCGATTTTTTAGCTAGTGCTATCTGGATCTTAATTTGCGCCCTGGCATGTTGCTGTAAATCTTCTTTTAGCACTTTTATTTTTTTATCGACATGATCTAGTAACGATTGATAATGAGTTCCCATACTCTCTGCTTCTTCACCTGTCTCCTTTATAAAAGCAGCAAGTATTTTAGAAGATTCTTGCGATAAGTGTTCATTATGTTCGACAAGTAACTGTTTTGCTGAAGTTATAAAATTTTCAACGGGGTCGGGTGAATCGCTAGCGTAGCAGCACGGGATACTTAAACTAAATCCTGATAAGAGACAAAAAAATATTTTACACTTTGTTCGAAAGGCCTTATCCAAGTGTTATCAGTCCTCTGGTTAATTTTTTATAATTCCCAAAATATTTTCCAATTAAAACCAATGGTAGAACAGTTTGTCAAGTTTGTCAAGGTGCAGAGCTATTTTTTTAAATTGCTGACAATACAAACCACAGAGAAATTATAACTGTGGTTTGTATTGATTTAATTAGTTGCAATGGCTTAATAAAATTAGGTCTTAATTTCGGGTGATAAAAAACTTTCTAGCACTGTTTGCATCTTAGTTCTTCTTCTTTCTGATACTGAGCGAAACTTAATTAAACGGTCTTTTTTTGCAGTTTCTAAATCTTCCTGAAATCTTGCAAACTGTTGATTTGCTAATTGTTCGGCTTTTAATTTTATATTTTGATAAGCCGCATCAATAAGTGTTTTGTTTTCATTTAATTCCTGTAAGTGCATTTGGTCTAATGCGGCCTTTTCTTCTGTTATACTTACTGCTGCAAGTCTTTCCATTTTTTCGACAGAGAATACTTCTGGAAGTTCTTGTTGTAAATTTTGGGCTTTACTTTCTAAATATGCTTTTGTTTCTTTTCCTAAATCATGGCTAGACGTTTTGTATATTTTTTCGACTTCTTGCGAAACGTCAGGTGGTGTAGGTAACATAATGGGAAATAATGTAGATTGTCGTAATACAAGAGCTGTTGTCCCTTCGCAATCACTTTGTTCTGTGTCACTTTCTAAAAGGCTGCTGCTTACAGCTGATGAACTACTACTTTGGCAACTGAGAGATGTTGTTGTAGTACAGCTTATTTTCGGAGAATCACATGAACAATTGTTTGTGCCGCTGCAGGATGTGCTGGCTGAGGAAAAAAGGTGGCCTAAAAAAGCATTCGGCGTCGGAAAATCTGCAGGATTATTCGGAGAAGAAGGCGGAGGTGAAAAGATTGTTGTTTCAGGGTCTTTAAGATTGGTTAAGTCAATACCCGATAAGGTTTGTTTCAGTTGTTGCAACTTAGAAGGTTGTGTACTAGATGCTTCAGAAGATACTGGCGGATTATCTTCCTCCATTTTTTCCAATAGGGCTGGAGAGGGACTAGGTTCTTTTCTTGGCTTACGCGTACGCTTAGGAGGTCGACTTGCTACGGATTCTTCATCGGAAGACATGACCTCTGTTCTCTTGTCCTGTTCTGTATCTTCCAAGGCGGATTTTTTAGCACTTGGCTTTCTCCCACGTTTAACAAGGGTTTTCTTTTCACTTATAGCCTCACTTGTTACTGACAGTGCTCGTTCTACTGATTTTCTTTTAGGTGGCATAGCAAACGTTGTGACCATTGTTCCTACCATACTTATGCTTAATAAAAAAATAATTGTTTTGTTTTTGCTTAACATGCTGCTAGCACTCCCTTTTAAAAATAAATTGGTTAATTTAAACTAAATGGATTAAATAAACTATCCACCTCTTCTCCAAGTAATCTTTAGAAATACATTACTCCATATCAATGGGTAAATATGTATTATTATGTTATAAATGGTAACACTTTAATGTTGGGAACGTCAACCTGCTTAAAATAAAAAAAGACCAGCATACAGGTCAATAGTGATAATTAATAAATTTTTGTCTTGAGCCACGGAATGTTGCTATTCAAGGCTTTGTAAAAAGGCACCTATCTTAGACAGAGCAGGAGCTAATAAAGCCAAGATGGATGATTTTTTCAGTTCTTCAATGTCAGTAATGGCTGTGGTTGCGTTTTGATGATAAATAGCATCAATTTTTAATAAATCCATAGCAAGTTTTCTTTTATTCATAGTTAATGTTTCACTTCGCCAATTACTCAATATTTGTAATAACTGATGTAACCAACTATCTCGTGTCTCAAGAGGTGTAGTCATAGGTGTTTCATAACCCATACTTTCAAACGAAGAGTATGGTGAAGTGGGAGACATCCGCTTAAATAATGGTGGAGTACTGCCTGGGATAGGTGATACGGTATCCCCTAGCGCAGCAGAAGTTGATAAATAATGAATCTTAAATCCTCCCTTCAAGAAAATTTATCATGCACTGTAATATATATATATGTATAATAACAAAAATAAATTCTAGCAGGAAAATAACAAAACACCCCTATCAAGTGGAGTGTTTTAAATAGTTTTATAAATAGAACAAGATTATCTCGAATAAAACTCAACTATCAGCTGCTCATTTATTTCCGAAGGCAACTCGCTCCGTTCTGGTAATCTGCTTAAACAACCAGCCAGTTCTTTTTTATCAAAGGTTAAGTATTCAGGATACTGGGGACTATTTTCTATAGCTTCCGCAACAACACCCAGCTTACGACTCTTTTCTCTTAGGGATATCTTATCATTTACTTCAACAGCATAGGAAGGTATATTAAGCTTTCGACCATTTACTGTTACATGACCGTGCACCACTAATTGACGAGCCTGGGCACGACTAGCTGCTAAACCTAATCTAAAGACTAAGTTATCCAGACGACGTTCAAGTAGGATCATCATGTTTTCACCATAAACGCCTTTCATTTTACCCGCGCGTTTAAAAAGGTTGCGAAACTGTCTTTCTGTTAAACCATACATTAAGCGAAGTTTTTGCTTCTCTTGCAATTGTGTACCAAACTCACTAATTTTACGGCGCTGGTTTCGACCGTGCTGACCAGGAGGATAGGGACGTTTTTGAAGCTCTCTCCCTGTTCCTAAAAGTGAAATTCCCAAGCGACGACTTAATTTCCATCTAGGGCCCGTATAACGCGACATAACAAACGTCCTTTCAATATTTCGCCAATTCGGCACTTTATCTCTAAGGTAAGATATACTTACTGTTATAATTTATTGTATACTTAAGCAAGGCTAAAGTCAAGACAACCCTTTTAGAGCTTATCTTGATATTTTCTTTTCACACACAAGAAGAGAGTTAGCCTGTATGAAAATATAACGTTTTAGTGTAAGGAGAGTTTAAGAAATGTGCGGTTTAGTAGCTCTTTTAAATAAAGGACATGAAGAGGTAAAAGAAGAGGTTGTAGCTGCTATGGCTGATGTTTTAGGCCATCGGGGTCCTGATTCTGCTGGCACTTACGTTGATGGGCCGCTAGGGTTAGGGTTTAAGCGGCTTAGTATAGTTGATTTAAGTAACGGTACTCAGCCTATGTCTACAATCGATAAAAAGTATTGGTTGGTTTTTAACGGTGAAATTTATAATTATTTAGAACTTAGAAGTTGGTTAAAAGGGAAAGGCCATAAATTTGAAACTAAGTCCGATACCGAGACCATATTGCATTTATACAAGGAAGTTGGAAAGGATGTTCCTAAATATTTGCGGGGGATGTTTGCTTTTATCTTATGGGACAAAGAAGAACGTCTTCTTTTTGGGGCTCGCGATCATTTTGGGATCAAGCCGCTTTATTGGACTAAGTCAGCGAGAAGTTATGCATTTGCCTCTGAAATTAAGGCGTTCTTAGAAAACCGAGATATTGAAAAACGGTTGAATAGAAAATCTTTTGGACATTATCTTACATTTCAGTACGTGCCTGATCCTGATACCATGTTTGATAACATTTATAAGGTCCCTGCGGGACATAGTTTTGTAGTTTGTGATGATAAGCTAACTCTTACAAATTATTGGGAGCCTAGTTTTGCACCAGATGAAGGACTATCTTTTTCTGAATGTGTGGCAAAAACGCGCGAAGTGCTAAGCGAATCTGTTAAGCAACATACAGTTTGTGATGTTAAGTGGGGTGCTTTTTTATCAAGTGGTGTAGATTCGAGCAGTATTGTTGGTCTTTTGAGTCAAGAAGAACGGATAAAAACTTTTTCGGTAGGTTTTGCAATACCTGGATATAATGAACTAGAACACGCGCGGCGTACAGCAAGCTTTTTTGGTACCGACCATTATGATTATGAGATTAGTGCTGCTGAGTATTTAAAAGAATTACCAAATTTAATTTGGCACCAAGATGAACCTGTGGCTGACCCGGCTGCTGTAGCTTTATATTTTGTAGCGCGCTTAGCACGCGAACATGTAAAAGTTGTCTTATCAGGTGAAGGGGCAGATGAATTTTTTGCTGGATATAACATTTATAGAGAGCCCAAAGCTTTGGAGTTTTACGTAAACAATGTTCCAGATGGGATGCGAAAATGGTTGGGGAAAATGGCCAGTATGTTGCCACAAGGAGTAAAGGGAAGAGGTTATCTACTTAGGGGCGCAGAACCATTAGTGAGCCGATTTATGGGGAATGCTTTGATCTTTAGCGAAGAGTTAAAAGCAGATTTATTAGTGAGTGGACAGCAATACGAGCATCCTAAGTCTATAACAGCTGAACTTTATAGAAAAGCAGCTACTTTGGACGATGTAAAAAAAATGCAATTTATTGATCTTAAATTGTGGTTAGCTGGTAATATTCTAATGAAAGCTGATAAGATGACGATGGCTAATTCTTTAGAATTGCGGGTACCATTTATAGATAAAAAAGTGTTTGAATGGGCAGCTAAAATACCGACCAAGTTTGAGGTGTGTAACGGTACAACTAAATATGTGCTGCGTCAAGCAATGCAAGATATCTTGCCAAGTGATGTTTACAGACGTAAAAAACTAGGATTTCCGGTTCCTATTCGAGTCTGGTTAAAGAACGAGTATTATAAATGGGCACAAGAGTTGATAAACGACGCTGATATTTCACATTTAGTTAATAAAAAATTCGTCTTAAATTTGTTAAATGAACATCGTGCTGGTCGAGCTGATTGCTCACGTCAATTATGGGTTATCTTGGTGTTTATACTTTGGCAAAGTATTTTGTTAGGAAAAGAATCAGCTAGTGGTATGTATTCGGTGGCGAAGTAACACAAATTACTTTAGCAGGTGAAAAGTGTTTTGGAGTAGAAGTAGCATCTAGTCAGGTCTATATGGGCAGTTATAGCTAATAATTGTAAAAAAGCAAGAATTATTTCTTGCTTTGATTTCGCACATAATAATTTTTTATAGGAAACATTTGTTCGAAGAAAATGTTACTATGCTGCGTGCCTAATTTTGAAAGGAGGAAAAATTATTCGAGATACAGTTGTGTTTATAGATTTAGAAAATGTTTATTATGGACTTAAGAAGTATCATATCGATCCTGATCATCCTTCAGAAGCCCACAATTTATTTTTACGACTTCAAAATTACTATGGTCGTGAGTCAATTCGTATGATGGAGGCGTATGCTGATTTTGAACAACTAGACCTTTCAATGGTTAGTTTACAAAAAAAACATGTGCATGTCCATCAAGTTTATGGGAATGGTGTAAAAGGCGGAAAAAATGCAGCAGATATTCAGCTTTGTTTAGATGCTATGGAAGTTTTATATGGCATACCAGAGATGAAAAAGTTTGTTATTGTTAGTGCAGATCAGGATATGATTCCTTTATTAGATCGATTGTGGTCAAAAGGAAAGAGGGTAGAGTTAATGTGTTTGTGTGATGAGAGCTTGTCGAAAGCGGCGCAAATACACGAATTTTGTGACTGTATCTATAATTTATTTGAATTTCTTAATATAAATGAATTTAAAAATTTATCACATATGGATCATATTATGCATAATGCTGTGATACAAGTCTACGAATGGTATTTAGATATTAATAACACAGGTAAAAGTTATGGGAGTACTTGGATTAAAAACGATTTCTCAAGAAAGTTATGTATTAGTGAAATCGAGGCTGGTCATTTGTTTAATAAGCTTTTAAAAGGAAAGTACATTTTACCATATGAAATAGAGTTAGGGGGTAAAATTTACTATGGATATAAGGTAAACTTACATCATGCACAAGTGCAGATGATTATTAAGATTGCTGGCTACAAGGTTAGTTAAATAATATATGTATCTACCTAATAACTATTTAGTGCTATGTATAGCGCTAAATAGTTATATATATAAACAAAGAGTACTCACGCCTAGCAGTAGGTCTATTATTAAACGAGTAATTAACTTCCAAGCAAAGAGTGCTACGATAGGAGAAAAGTCGATATTAGCAAAAGTTAAGGGCAAAAAACGAAAGATACGCAGGTAGGGCTCCGTGCATTTTTTTAAAAAAGATAAGATACGCGTATTTTGTAAATTTGGTAATAACCTTATAATCAAGTAACCCCAAATTAGTAGATAATATAGATGAGTGATTAAACTTAGAAATGACGCGATGCGCAGCATTAGCATTATTTTCAAGCAGCCCCTTTTAAACGGATGATTTTTTAAAGTATAACAGTTTACGTTGATGATATTCAAGGTATACAAAAAACGAGACCCTTGTAGGGGCCTCGTTTTGTTATTATTTTGGTGGTAGTGCAAGGGCTTTTGCTAGCCCTTTGGCTGCACCAAGTACAAGTTGTAGCACAAACGAATCTGTTTTAAGCAGTTGCAGGTTGTGGTAGTTGTCAATAAACAGCGTTTCTATTAAAATTGCATCCATATGACTTTCGCGTAATACATGGAAGTCGTTCCGTTTTTGTCCGCGGTCTGTTATATTAAAAGCTGCTATTTGTTCCATGATGCTAGAATGAATTATTCTTTGTTTGGTTACGGTACTAGGTGGGACAGATTTATTATAAATATAGCTTTCAAATCCAGCTCCTCCACCTGAATTAATATGCCAGGAGAAGAAGTAATCGGCGTTTATACTATTGGCTAGATTGGTACGTTGGTAAAGAGAGACTGTCTTGTCGGTAGTTCTGCTCATTGTGATGTCAACAGTATATTTACTTAGCAATAGGGTGCGTAGTTTTAAGGCAAAGCTTAGGGTGAAGTCTTTTTCTAAATCCTTACCATTTACAGCTCCAGAGTCTGAGCCGCCATGTCCTGGATCGATAAAGAGCTTGACCACATTATCACCTCCTATTACTCTATTAATATATGAAACTTTATATTTTCTGAGGAAGGTACAGGTGCATTGTTTTCATAGAAAATAAATAAAACACACAGTAATTTGTGTGTTTTTAGCTGATAATATTTTATTTTTGCAACTTATATTAAAATAACATG
>JBDKGC010000103.1:0-2582 GCA_039798385.1 Bacillota bacterium | reverse complement strand
GTTTAAGGAAAATTCTTGATAGAACCGAAGAAGGAATAAAAGAAT
Organism: Bacillota bacterium; assembly: GCA_039798385.1. Lineage (GTDB taxonomy): Bacteria > Bacillota > Bacilli > Thermoactinomycetales > Thermoactinomycetaceae > JBDKGC01. The sequence goes on along the minus strand of JBDKGC010000103.1, from coordinate 2,537 downwards.
TAAAAATTATAGTACCTTCTTTTCCTGAGGAGTGAAAAAGGAAAAATAAATGGGGATTTTTATTGATTATCCTGTTAATCCTTTTTCCGGTCTTACTTCTACTCCTACAACCATTTTAGCAACGGGAAGTGGATTAAATCTACACCCATTGCAGGTTAATAGTATTACCTTATGCAATAGGGGAGCTCAAGATATAAGGTTTAATTTAAAAAGAGAAAGGACAGGAGATACTGCTGTTACAACTTTTATAATCAATCAATTTGAAATCAAAGCCTATGAAACTGTAGATGTTATGGAACGATTAGGCTTGCAGATTTTTTTAGAATATAGCATAGCTCCAAATCCTGTTATTAATGATAGTTTAATATGTTTCTCTAACGGCTATACGCAAATATTTGATTGTGAGGTTAATTACACAAGGTTAAATGACTTGCCGCTACCCCCTCCTTAATTTACACAAAAATCAAATCACAAAAATTTGTGGTATAATATAACTAATTAAAAGTTTCTGCGTAACTTAAAAACGCAAGCTGGGTTTTATCGTTCTTATCCATAAAAGAATCTTAACAATTTTTATAAAAATTTTAAGAGGATTTTATGCCAAAACCAGCAATTACACGTGTGCCAAATCTGGCAATCACACCAGTTTCAACCAATAAAAATAACGGGCTTTACGCACCGCAACTAACTACTGCTCAAAGAGACGCTATACCAGCGGCTACTCTTGTTAATGGGGCTATTATATACAATACGAGTGTTAATTTATTCCAGTCTTACCAGAATGGAGCTTGGTATACATTAACTACAAGTCCTACTACAGTTACTGGCGTTGGTTTAGTAGCTGGTAGTGCTCCTTTTATATTACCTTCAGGAACTGCTGCTGCTGTTGAAGTTGTTGCAAATGAGGTAGCGGGTTTTATGTATTATAATACAACAGCTAATACAGTAAAATTCCGTACTAATGCTGCTTGGGTTACAGTTACTACTGCTTAATAATTTAAAAGTATAATTAGATATGAATCCAGCACTTTTAAATTACCTACAAACTCAAAATAGCCAGAGCCAAGGAGCTCCTGATAATCAAATGCAAGGGATGGGGCAAGCTGCCTCTGCCCCTCAGGGAAATTACAATCCTTTTGACACTGGAATCAGTAAAGCTATTGAAAGTGCTAGAGCTTCACTTGGCATGACCCAAAAACAGCAGGATAAAGCCCTTAGAAGCTCGATGCTTTCTTTTGCTGACAATATGTCACAACAACCAAAAGAGCGTGGGTTTTTTAATAACTTTGCATCTGTTGGAAGAGCTATGAGCCCTGCGCTTAGTACTTATGATCAGGAAGAGTCAGCGGCTTTAAATGAAAACAACGTGCTTGCCAATCAGATTTTACAGTATCAAGCACAAGAACAGCAAAGGCGTGCTCTTGAAGAACAAAGAGCTTGGCAAAGGCAACATTCAGAGGCGCAGCTTGGCGAGTCAAGAAGATATCATGATCTAATGGCTCAAAAAAATAATCCAGCAATGAATGTTAATATTGGAGGACTTGGTGAAAATTTTATACCGATAGCAAGTAAAACAGAACGTTCTTTATATACTAAAGATAAAAAAGCACTTGGGACAGCTTTACATGATCTTGAAGAAGTTGAAGAAAAATATAAAGCGTTTAGAAAAAAGTATAAAGACAATGTAGTTGATCCGATGTCTCCTTATGCCAAAATTGCTAATCCTGTAAAAGATTTGTTTGGTAAGATTGGTGATGCTAAAAAACTTCGTAAAGAAACTGCTGAACGTAAAGATTTAAGTGGTCAGCTTAGTGCATTTCAAATAAAAGCTGAAAACTCTTTAAGGGTGGTGGTACATTAGGCCCTAAGCTTGTTCAGTTATTCAATGAAATGTCGATCTATCCTAAATTAGAGGACGACACACCTGAGGATTTTGAGAAAAAAATAGCTAGATTAAAAAAAGAACTTACCACTAACTATAACGCCGCTAACTCAAGTTTAAAATATAACGCACATATTGATCCTTACCAGTTAAGTAGTCTTGAACAAGGAGCTCAAGGACAGGTAGAGGGTATCGTTCCAGATTCTACTTTAGATACGGACGAGCCTGTATCCAATGATCCTGAAGACTATGTTTTTATGCGTGATCTTAATGGAAAAGAGTGGGAAGTACCTATTAATCAAGTAAGTCGGTACGAAAATAATGGTTTTGAAAGGGTAGAATAGCATGTTTGATCCTTTAGCATATGGAGCTCGCCCCAGAACAAAATCAGTTCAAAAATTTGACCCTTTGGCTTATGGGGCTCGTCCTAGAGCCCCGCAAGGAGATTCTTGGCCAGTTTTAATTGGAAAATCTACTTTAAAAGGTGCTAGTTCAATTGCTGATTTACCTAAACTTGCCGCTTCAGGATTAGAAAGTATAGCTGTAAGTAAAGCAAGACGTAACCCAGGTGGGTTATATGCTCCTGATTTTATGGGTGATGAAATAGAAATACCAGATACTGATATTATTAGCTCAAAGATACCTTCCTCACAAG
>JBDKGC010000102.1:0-4396 GCA_039798385.1 Bacillota bacterium | reverse complement strand
TAAATATCCTGGATCCTCTATATCTGCCACAGCAGCATAAACATCTGAAGAGATGCATTGCGAGCGCTGACAATATTGCTCAAAAGAAGTTAAAATTGAACGCATTAAAGCGCTAATATCAAGGTCATCTTCCACGATTACGGGCGGTATTTCCTCTACCTCAACTTCATAAATGTCTTCAGTTATAAAAATTTTCTTTATTTTCGCTCTGGAAACACCTTCAATTAAAACACGCACCGAATCATTGGGTAACTTTAAAAACTTTTTAACTCTTGCCACTGTTCCAATCTCATATATATCTTTGGGACTAGGGTCTTCAAGATGCGCATTTTTTTGAGAAACGAGCAAGATTTTTTTTCCATCAGTCAGCATTGCTTTTTCAATTGAAGAAACAGATTTTTTGCGACCTACGTCTAAATGCATAACCATTAATGGAAAAACTGTCAACCCACGTAATGGTACAAATGGCATTTTAACCTTTACCTTGGTTGATATCGTTCATCACCTCCATATATAATCCTAAAACCTAGCTTTTGGTCGTCCGCGATAAGCTCAAGCACTCTCTTCTTTTTGCCCAATATTATTGGCCTTTAGTGCAGGAGGCGCATTATTTAAAATAGTATCCTTTGTAACCGTACATTTCAAGGCCTTCTTCTTAGATGGCAGCTCAAACATAACATCCAGCATAGCAGCCTCGATAATCGAACGTAAACCGCGAGCACCTGTTTTATTTTTAATCGCTTTATCTGCAATCGCTTCAAGGGCATCAGATTCAAACTTAAGTTCTACATTATCCATCTCTAGTAATTTTTGGTACTGTTTGGCTAATGCATTCTTAGGTTTGGTTAAAATATGAATTAGTTCCCCTCTAACAAGTTGATTTAAAATCGCGACCACTGGTAGTCTACCTATAAACTCGGGAATCAAACCATACTTTAATAAGTCCTCAGGCAAAACCAACTTCATAATCTCCATTGAATCTATATCAGTATGCTGCCTGTCGATTCCAAAACCAATTACCATCTTACCTATGCGACTCTTTATAATAGATTCCAATCCATCAAAAGCTCCCCCACAGATAAACAAAACATTGGTTGTATCAATTTGGATAAACTCTTGATGCGGATGTTTACGCCCTCCTTGTGGCGGAACACTAGCAACAGTACCTTCTAAGATCTTTAATAAAGCCTGCTGCACACCTTCGCCTGAAACATCTCGGGTAATAGATGGATTCTCTGACTTGCGGGCCACTTTATCGATCTCATCTATATAGATAATACCACGTTCAGCTCGCTCCACATCGTACTCTGCTGCTTGAATTAATTTTAATAAGATATTTTCTACATCCTCACCAACATATCCAGCCTCGGTAAGCGACGTCGCATCAGCAATTGCAAAAGGTACATTTAGAATTTTGGCCAATGTTTGCGCCAGTAAGGTTTTTCCACTGCCAGTCGGCCCTAGTAATAAAATATTACTCTTCGCAAGCTCAACGTCATCAGTAACCTTGGTATTATTACCACTATTCTTGATAGAATTAATCCGCTTATAATGATTGTATACTGCAACCGACAAAGCTTTCTTAGCTTGCCCTTGTCCTATTACATACTGATCTAAAATACTACAGATCTCAACGGGCTTCGGTAGCGATTTCATTTCAAAATCTGACGACTCACCAAGTTCTTCAGCTACAATCTCTGAACAGAGTTCAATACATTCGTCACAAATATAGACGCTAGGACCAGCAACTAACTTTCGCACCTGCTCCTGCGATTTGTTACAAAATGAGCACTTAAGCTGACCCTTCTCTTCACTAAATTTAGCCAACTTCTAAACATCCCCCTCATTTTGCATGCGTTTGATCACCTTATCAATCAAACCATATTCCTTAGCTTCGTCGGCACTCATAATATAATCACGGTCTGAATCCCGCTCAATTTTATCTACCGGCTGACCTGTTCTTTCAGCTAAAATTTCGTTTAACTTCTGCCTCATTTTAATAATCCGATCGGCATGAATTTTAATATCAGAGGCCTGACCGCTAGTACCGCCAGAAGGCTGATGAATTAATATTTCACTATTCGGAAGGGCAAATCGTTTCTTAGGATGTCCTGCTGTCAGCAAAAATGCTCCCATACTTGCTGCTAAACCCAAACAAATGGTAGAAACATCCGCTTTAATAAATTGCATTGTATCAAAAATAGCCATCCCTGCAGTAATAGATCCCCCTGGAGAATTGATATACATATGAATATCTTTCTCTGGATCTTCAGCATCTAAGAATAATAACTGCGCGACTACTAAATTAGCTAGGTGGTCATCAATTGGAGCTCCAATAAAAACAATTCGGTCTTTTAATAACCGAGAATAAATATCATACGCCCGTTCGCCTCGTGAGCTCTGCTCTACCACCATTGGTACTAAATTCATAAACTACACCTCATTTATTAAACTACAGTAACCTTAACCAGTCTTCTTACTGACTAAAAATTCCATAACTTTTTTAGTATAAAGGTACTTACTGGTCATATAAAATAACCTTTCTCCATCTATCACTTGTTCCCCTTTATCATTTACCTTAAGTAAAGTGGGGCCAAGGGGTGACTCCAGAGCTTTTTGCAATCCCCCTCCTTTGATTTCAGCCATTACTTCATCAGTTTTAACCTCTATTTGCTCTTTCTTAGCAATTTCCTTAATTACAAGCCATGACTTCACTCGAAAAAGAGCTAAACGTTTAAAGGGGTCTTTTTCTTCGCTTTCATTTTCTTCCTCTTGATCAAAAACCTCACGTAATGCCTCAGCACTTAAATCACCTTTAAAACTCTCAGCTTCCAACATTACATCCTTTAATTCATCCTCAATCATAATTGGCGGCACATCAATTTTAGCATTTACCACTGCTAAGCGTAGTAATCCACACCTTTGCATCTCATCGCGATAACTAGCAACTTCCTGCTCTAATTCTGTTCTAATCTGTTTTCGTAAAGCATCTAAAGTTTCTTGATCACTTACCTCTTTTGCAAACTCATCATTTAACTCTGGCACCTGACCTTGTTTAACCTCAGCCAGCTTAACTTTACACTTTAATAAAAGAGCATCTTTTTGCTCCTTAGCATCACTGGGATAAATCAAGTCTACTTCTTTTTCTTCCCCGACTTTCATCCCAACTAATTGCCGATCAAACTCCTTGCCTAACAAACTCTTACCTACTGTTAGATACCCACGCTCTACATCAGCTAGTGTTTGTTTAAGTTCCTCATCCCACGGCTCACCCAAATTCTTAATAGTTACCTTAACAAAATGGTCTAACTTAACTTTGCCATCCTCTACCTGTTCAAGTACGATCGCATCTTGAGCTTTAGCCTGCACAACCTTGTCAACATCTTCCTCACTAACACAGTACTCCTGTTCGTCAAGCTCGAACTTTAAGTCTTGATATTGTCCCAAGGTAACCTTTGGTTCAATCGTTAATTCAACTTTGTAGGTATAGGGCTTACCATCCTCGATCCCAGCTTCTTGACAAGTAATTTTAGGTTCTGAAACTGGCACTATTTTGGCCTCATCTAAAGCTTTGCGATAGGTTTCATCCCACAAAAAACTTATGGCATCCTGCGCCAAAGCGCCTATGCCGAAACATTTATTAAAAACCGCACGTGGCACTTTTCCTTTTCTAAACCCAGGTAAGTTAACTTTCTTAACCACTTTCTTAAAGGCACGATCAATGCAAGTAGTTACTAAATCTTTTTCAACCTCAACTGTCATACAACCTTGATTACTTCCTTGTTCTTCCCAAGTTACCTTCATATCATCTCTTCACTCATTACAAAGAGAAACAAAAAATTCTTCCATGTAACAGAGCTTTACTCCCTCCTTGGCTTTTTACTAAAACACTCAAGCAATAAAATCGGATTTAGCTAAAACAATTATAACATAGAGACTAAAAACAACACAATTTCAGGCGGTATTTAAGGCATTTTAACATAGACCCTCCTCAAGCATTCACTAACTCTTCTAACTCTTGATAATCTGCTTGCAACCTTAGATAATCATCTGCAATGTTTACCGCAGACAGCATTGCTAAACGAGCCGTATCTAGACAAGGATTATTACTTGCTAACTCCCGCATCTTTCGATCTACATAACCTGCAATTTGCTGCATTTGTCCACTGGAAGCTTGCCCACAAACTGCATACTGACATCCGTAAATCTCAACAGTTTCCTTATTCTTCAATACAATAAGCCACCTTTCATAACATTTTTCTTACCTTTTTTCCTTTGAACTTTCTAAAGCCCTAATATAAAAAATTGCTAAAAAAGCTAGCTGCGACAAGGGATTTCATTAAAGCTTTATTTTCAAATCTTCGCGCAAAGATAGATAGATACCTGCAGTTTTTAC
>JBDKGC010000101.1:0-3857 GCA_039798385.1 Bacillota bacterium | reverse complement strand
GTGAACTACTTATAACACCAAATACGCCCTTTGTTATCAGAGATTACGATCGACCCTCACAGCGTTCTAGACTATTTACAATTTGTCGCTTCACAATGTTCTCCATGGCAGCGTTAAGTTTTGAAAGACCAAAAGGTCAATTAAGTCATCACCTAATAGAGTACCTTACACCTCCCGCATTAGCAGCGATTAACCCTACTTTTAGAACTCCTCAACAAATCCTCGAAGGTAGTCCGGAAGCCATTCGTTATCATGCTAGACAAATTTATCAGCTATTTACCGAAGCCGCAAAGAGTGGCATTAAAACCTTAATTTTAGGTGCCTATGGCAGCGGTGTTTACAATAATGACCCAAATTTGATGGCTTGCATTTTTGCTTGGGTTATAAATATTCATCCTAATGTTAAAGATATTGATCAAATTATCTTTACCATTCCCTACGATCTAAAAAGTAGGAATGCTACAAACTTTCAAACATATCAACGGGTATTTAGCTGCCAAAGAACATCATCAACAACACCAACATCTCCATCCACACCTATCTCTTCGTCTTCTCCACCCGAACCATCTCCTGCGCCATCATTTGGAACTCCTCCGGCACCTACTTTCTCTTCACCTTCCCCTCCACCACAATTTGGATCTTCTCCAGCACCTGGGGAACCTTCTCCATCGTCACCATTTGCGACTCCACCTGGTCCACCTTCAGCATTTCCCCCAGATGTAGGTTTGTCACAAGAAGATATAGCAAGACAACAAGCATTGCTCAATTATTATAAAGGTATAAAAAAAACTTAGACTAAAGACGGGAACAAACAGCTTTTTTCTATAAGCATGATGCTTAGATTGTTTGAAGCGCGGCAAAATAGGTTAAAGGTATAGCTTACTTATTACAAACTAAAACAGCATCTACTATTCTAGATGCTGTTTTTTAGTTATCTAGGATAAAATTATATAAACTAGGCCATTAAACATTTATTCATATTCTATAATTTCTTTACATATAGATAACTAGTACTAAAAACAAAGGAGGTTTTACACTTGTTTTATAATCCAAATGCAGCCTATTTTTATAACCCTGCTTTAGAGCAACTCTATATCTCGAAAGAAGTATCCGTACCACCCCAAAAATTGGTAGTTGATTCTCCTCCTGTTCCACCCTATGTTTCAAACTCCTTTAATTTTGTGCCTAGCTCACCAGAATATCCGTTTGACCCTACCCCTCTACCAATACCACATGTCGTGCCACCTTATGAAGCTGTATCGCCACTAGCAAGTGTACCATCTCAAGCATCACCATTTGGAACTCTTCCTATGCCACCTTGCCCAAATAATACTGGCTGTGGTGCAAATAGAGATACTGTCCCCCATGTCCAGAAACTTTTTAATTCCGTCCCTAGCTCACCAGAATATCCTTTTGATCCTACCCCTCTACCAATACCACATCTCGGGCCACCTTATGAGGCTGTATCACCAGAAGTAGCTGTACCACCCCCACCGTTTGGGACTCTTCCTATGCCACCTGCCGCCTTCCCTCACATGTAAGTTTGGCACCAAGGTACCTGCATTGCTCTAAAAATTAAAACAGGACCTATTTAGGTGCTGTTTTTTAGTCTGTTAAATATGGTATTATATAAAATAAAACTATACATTAGTTATAAGGGAGCTAGAGGTTATTGATCATAAATCACGAACAGACCCCTTTATTTACTACGCTAAAAAAACATGCCCTAAATAATCCTACGCCCTTTCATATCCCTGGGCATAAATGTGGCCAGGGTATGGATCCTGAGTTCCGCGACTTCTTAGGACCAAACGCTCTTTCCATCGACTTAATCGGTATAGAGCCCCTTGACGATCTCCATCAGCCACAAGGGGCTATTCTAGCGGCTGAGCAACTTGCAGCGGCGGCTTTTGGCGCTGATCACTGTTTTTTTTCGGTGCAAGGAACGACTGGCGCCATTTTAACGATGATTTTAGCCACCTGTAGGCCCGGAGAAAAAATAATTTTGCCGCGCAATGCCCATAAATCGATTTTATCAGCATTGATTTTGTCAGGGGCAGAACCCGTTTTTCTTACACCGGAGCTAGATCAAGATCGCGGGATTATGCATGGCATTTCATCTGCTGCTTTAAAACAGGCTTTAAACCAACACCCTGATACAAAAGCGGTGCTCGTTATTAATCCTACATATTACGGGAGCTGCAGCGACTTATCAAGCATCGTGGAAACCGTCCATACGTACAAAATTCCGGTGCTCGTCGACGAAGCACATGGTGTCTTAAACTACTTTAGCCCGCTGATGCCTTGTTCTGCAATGGCTGCTGGGGCTGATTTAGCAGCCACCAGTGTTCATAAACTAGGCGGGTCGCTAACGCAAAGCTCGGTACTTAACTTACAAGGAAAACTAGTTAATAAAGATCAAGTGCGTAATATTCTGAGCATGATTACAACCACTTCTACATCGTATCTACTGCTGGCCTCGCTTGATACTGCTCGTAGATATTTAGCGCTCCAAGGTGAATTTTTAATAGCTCGAATGCTGAAGTTAGCCCGCAAAACACGTACACAAATTAATCAAATTGAGGCCTTAAAGTGTCATGGCCCTGAAATTATAAACGGCAGTAGTATTTTTGACCTAGACGAGAGTAAACTGTTAATAAACTTAGAACAGACTAGTATTCTAGGTAATGCTGCCGAAAAGTGGTTGCGCAACCAAGCAAATATTGAAGTTGAGCTTAGTGATCTACATAACCTCCTCTGTTTTCTTACCCTCGGTGATAACAGTGAGACAACAGCAAAACTTATTCAAGGTCTTAAAAGCTTAGCAAAACAGTTTAGTGTAAGTACTTCTCTTCGTGCAAGTCACGTATCGCACACACTCCCCGCTCTTCCAAAGCTTGCATTAAATCCCCGCCAAGCTTTTTATGCCTCCAAAAGATCATGTCCTTTAAAGCAAGCCTCTAGCCAAATAAGCGCCGAATTTGTTACAATATATCCACCAGGTATTCCCGTCTTGATCCCAGGAGAAGTACTTACCGAAGAAAATATTTCTTATATAGAAGAATGCCAGCGAGCAGGTCTCTTAGTTTACGGTACTCAAGATCCGACAGTGCAAAGAATGCACGTCGTAAAATAAAATATAGGGAGCCTTAAGGAGCGCAACATGAATATTTTAGATGAATTAAAACTACGAGGGATTATTTACCAATCCACATGCCTAGAAAACTTAACTAACCGGTTAAAAAGCGGACCAATCACGGCTTACTTGGGCTGTGATCCAACTGCTGCTAGCTTACACATTGGCAATCTTTTTCCAATAATTACCCTGAAACGATTTGAGAAAGCTGGTCATCGCATCATTCTCCTAATCGGTGGTGCCACGGGTCTAATCGGTGATCCAGGCGGCCGCAGTAGCGAACGAAAACTAAATCCGCGCGAGCAAGTTGCTGAGTGGACTGCAAAGTTAAACAAACAATTAGGCCAGTTTTTTGACTTTGAGACGAAAGAAAAATCACCAAAACTTGTAAACAACTATGATTGGTTACAAGAGCAAAATATAATTAGCTTTTTACGGGATGTTGGCAAAAACTTTTCAGTTAATAATATGCTTAGTAAAGAGACTGTCAGTTCGCGGCTAACACAAGGAATCTCCTATGCCGAGTTTAGCTATATGGTACTCCAAGGTTATGACTTTTTACATTTATATCAAGAGTATGGTTGCGAGTTGCAAGTAGGTGGTAGCGACCAATGGGGTAATTTAACAGCTGGTACTGAGCTGATTCGTAAGATAACAGGTAAGGCCGATGCAGCCCACGCCATTACCTTACCCCTCCTGACCAAAAAGGATGGCACTAAGT
>JBDKGC010000100.1:0-3219 GCA_039798385.1 Bacillota bacterium | reverse complement strand
CGTACAAATATGCCTTCTGATCTGATAATCCATAAGCCCCTTTTAATGTGTCTATAGCGGTGTGAATAGGTAAAGGTGTTCCGCCACGCTGTATGAGCTTATTGAAAATATTAATATCCTTCATGTTGTGGATATATAGAAGCTCGTTTGCAAATCTGAGATGAGTCCCCGCCTCAAATCGAAGGGCGCTACCAAACCCTACAATATTATCTGAGAAATCCATGGTTAGCATGTTTTTTGTCCAGCCTTTTTTCCACATCCAGTAAGTGACTATTTGACCTGGGGTAAAAAATATAGAGGTGACATTTGTAGCCGCTTTGCCTTGCCTAAAAGCAAAATAGGGATCAAACTTTTCAGAATCCACTAACAGCCCAAAGTAGCTATTCTTTGCTAACCATGTAGCAGTCAGAGCTCGTGGTGTGTATTGAGTTACTCTGCTTAAAAAACGACTTCTTATTAAAATGTTATTTACAAACTTACCGCCTTCAAGTGTGTTTATTACATCTTTATGAAACTCGTAGTTATATCTTGTTCTGTACTGTGCAAGGTGAGCAATAGCACGAACGCCAAGCTTTAACTCGCCGGGGTTTTGTAGCGCCATTTGACCAATGACACCAGAACCAGCACCTGTAGGTAAGATGTACCAGGAAACAACGTGGTCAAGGTACCTGTTATGAGCACCCCTGGTTATACTATCACCTCCGGACATTCCACTGAAATACTTCCCGACTGCATAAGGAGTGCCGTTTTGGAATCGCTTTAAACTCTTTTCAACCTTATTAAGACGTGTAAAATCCGGGCTGGCTGGATTAATTGCTTCTCTCACGGCTCGCTCAAACTCTGCTTGAATATTACCGACACCACCATATTCGGCTATTATGTCATCTAGTGCGTTCCTTGCAGGCTTGATAGCATCTTCGTAAGCTTTTTTTGCACGCATGTGGGAAGCTAACAAAGCAGGGTCTATAGGCAATGTTGCGAAATGATTATCCATCTCCTCAATCTGCTTTCTAGCATTTTTAATGACAATGGCCTGAACTTTAGTAAGGCTTTCTATATCACCCGAAACAGGGAGTGTAGTACCTAAACCAGCGCGTTCGTCCGAATACTCCGCTGGATTTCTTGTGATTTTGGCTGTTTGTTTAAGTGTCGATATAGCTCTTAAAGAGGCTCCTAAGACAAAGCCATTGGCAGAATTAAGTTTATCAGCCAAGAGCGCATGTTTAGTGAATTCGGTATATCCCTGAAGCAACAAAGCCTCCATTTGGGCTTTTCGAGGATCTCCGGGGGTAGTGTAACCTAAACCTAAGACTGTGTTTTCTATTAATGCCTTAACTTGATCTTCGGTCCTATTACCGATTACCTCGTTTCTAATGTCATCGCGCATCGTCTTAATGAGCTCTGTGTACAATTTTCTGGTCGCACCTTCTCGTTTTGAGGCTAAGGTAACTACCCTATGAGCTTTTACAAACTCTGCTCCCAATTGAGCGCCCGAATCATAGTACCTTTCTGCCTCATCATAGACACCTGTGCCATAAACAGCTCCGGTAATAGGATCTGTTTTAAACTTCTGCTGTGCTGGAATTCGTTTCTTTTCAATACTATAAACACCCATACCTTTTAGAGATAGGTCAAACCCAGGAATTACAGTACCGCGGGCACCCAATCGCTGGAGAACATTTTCCTCATACGCTCTTGTGTAAGCAGATCTAAGCCTCGATCTCGTACTACCTCCCTTAGTACCTAAAATCACATCCTGCATCAAATCGTCATACGCCATCTCATAACCTTCTTGGAGTGTAAACGCACTGTCTTTTATTACTTTAAGCTGGTCTTTAGCCCATTTTGTTGGGTTTCCTAATATATGAGCTGGATTTATATCGTAAGTGACATCCGTTGCTTTAGGGAACGAGGTCTCTCCTGTTAACTCTCGTGTAATTGGATTAGCCTCTACATATTTTTGATCTTTATAACCTCCACCTAAGATGAACAGACCTAACCAATCTCTTTTTACCTGCTCCCAAACATTTAGTGGGAGATCAATAGTACCTGCACGTATTTCTTTTTCCACACCGTCTATAAATCTTTGGACATCTTCAAGTGTATTTGTAAACTCAGCTGGAGGAACTGGAGGTATAAATGGTTTTCCACCACCAATACCTCTACCCGGGTAGTAACCGGATTGTTCATCACCTTGTTTGTAGCCTGCGTAACCTATACCAACCATAGCATTATTTTATATTTTTGATAGAATTGTTTAAACAAGTACTTTTCATCGCTATGAGAACTTTAACTAAAATAAAAGCAATAACAATAGTTTTTCTCTTTCTCGGACTTCTCACTTCAGTATACTTTGTAAATCACTCTTTTGCACAAACACCCCCAACCGATCCGCCGGCGTTTGAAAATGTAACCTATAAAGGTATAGATGAAGCTTATCCTCAGATTGACATAACAAAGACAGCGACTGGTTTTTCCAGCTCCATGCTTATAGAGCCTACGACATTTGCTATCACAGGGCAATCAAGTACAGTTGCAATTGAAGAGGCAGGTAAGTGCTTAGAAGCAGTACAAGCAGGAGGCTCCATTGATGACTGCGGATTAGGTGCTGGAGCATATGCCCCATCAAACAGTTTAATGGGAGCAACTAGTTCACTTGCCATGATGTCAACTCCAGACGTAATACCTCTTAATTTAGCACTATACTTTAGAGAACAAGTAAAAGATGTACCTATAATAGGGGCAAAAGTTTATGCACAAGGAGAGGGAAGATTTAATAACCTCTTTGGTGCAGATTTAGCTTATATGCTTTGGAAAACCTTTAGAAATATGGCCTACGGACTAGTATCTGTTTTTCTTGTAGTCATTGGAATTTTTATCATGCTTAGAAAAAAAACTGACCCGAAAACAGTATTGACACTTCAAGCAGCATTGCCAAAAGTAGTAATTTCTCTTGTACTAATCACTTTTAGTTTTGCTATTGGGGCTACAATGACTAATTTCATCTTTCCGCTTCGAAAAATTTCGGATAATGTCCTTACTTCTGTTAAAGACGAGATCAGGGGAGAAACTATCGAGGATGGTGTTAAAGTTAAAGTACTCGCAGCATTTGCAATACCAGCAGTTATAGGCGGGTTAATAGGTGCAGCTGGCGGCCCCGGCGGTGCTGCTATCGGAGCTTTGGCAGGAGGAATCTCTATCGGCGCAATATCATTTATG
>JBDKGC010000099.1:0-4063 GCA_039798385.1 Bacillota bacterium | reverse complement strand
CTTTTTTTAACTTCTGTCTCAAGTTCGGTGCACTTATTTTCTGTAAAGACTCCAAGCAGATGTTTTAAACCCTTTTCTAGCTTAGATGTTTCCAATTTTTTAAAATCATAATTACCCGTCTTAATTTGATTGTCATGGTCGGTACAAATAGTTCGATATTCTTTGTACTCTGCAGCATCTCTTATGTGTTCAAAATATGCAGAAGCAGTTTTAAAACTACGGGTTGGACTTGGTGCAGAACAGCTGCTTGAGGGGCTAAGTGGACCACTGGAGGGACTTAGCTTATCTGATTTTTCGTTGATACTGTGAACTGAACTGACAAAACTCCATGGTCTTGGCTGAGGACCCTCTGGTCCTTTTCTTTCATCTGATAATTGTGCCGGACTACTCGAGCTACTGAAGGGACCACTGGATGGACTTAGCGCAAAACTCCAAGGTCTTGGCTGAGGACCCTCTGGTCGTCTTCTTTCATCTGAGAATGGATAGGGTGTCGGGTTATTGAGGGGACTTGGTGTTGGACTACTCGAGCTACTTAATGGACTACTGGATGACTCAGCGGGTCGTCTTCTTTTAGGTTGACCTTCGTCGTCGCTACTACGGAGCCGTTTATTATACTCGTTTAAAAGCGCTTCTTGTTCTTGCATAAATGTAGAATTCTTTCTTAAGGTCTCTATATCAACATCATGACTGCCGTTGCTTCCTAATGCGACTGGTAAGAAGCGTAGACTTAAACTTATACTAACAGTTAAAATAATCTTATATTTTTTCAAGATCGTATACATCAAATACACCTCTTTTATATTTTGATATAAAATCATTCACTTATGATAACACGCTAAATTATTATTGTCAAAGTAAGGTTGACCTATAGGTTGTTTGTTGTTTTATAATAAAGAAAAAGTTTAAATTACAGGGCTGTTTATTTTATGAATTTAACAAAGGTAAATATTAATTATGAATAAAATTAAGGTAATGCCTATGGAGCTAGCGAATCAAATTGCGGCTGGCGAAGTAGTAACCCGTCCGGCGGCTATTGTTAAAGAGTTAGTGGAAAATGCGCTTGATGCGCAAGCTACAAAGATTATAATAGACGTCTTTGAGGGTGGGATAGCTAAAATTATCGTAGACGATAATGGTGTAGGAATGTCGCCACGAGATGCGGAACTAGCGTTTCAAAGACATGCTACTAGTAAGTTGTTTCGAGAACATGAACTTAAATATATTACTACCTTAGGCTTTCGCGGTGAGGCTTTGCCTAGTATTGCTGCTGTGTCAGAGGTACAGCTTACAACGGCAAATAAAGATACCGAGTTAGCTACAAATGTCTTTGTGATTGGTGGGGTAGTTAAAAAGATTGAAGATAGCACACGCTCAGTTGGGACACAGATTGTTATTAAAAAGCTTTTTTATAATACCCCAGCACGACTTAAATTTCTAAAATCTGTACCGACAGAGCTGGCACATATCGCCGATATAGTGGGCAAATTAGCTCTGTCACACCCGAACTGTTCTTTTTCATTGCAACATGATGGTCGGGCAGTGTTTGCGACCCCAGCAAGGGGAAGGCTTGAGGAGGTCTGTCATGCTTTATATGGCCTACAGGTGGCTGAACAGTTATTGCCAGTCAAAGCAATCCACAATGAGTTTGGGATTGAGGGCGTCATAGCTAAACCGGAAGTTAATCGTGCTAATCGAAATTACTGTTCATTCTTTCTAAATCAGCGCTATGTTCGGTCTTTAGTTTTATCGCGTGCTATTTTAAACGCATATGCTACTTTGCTTCCGAGGGGCAGGTTTCCAGTCGGTGTAATTAACATTACGTTAGACCCACAGTTAATGGATATTAATGTACATCCTGCCAAATTAGAGGTACGGCTTAGTAAGGAACAGGAATGCTGTACCTTACTTACGAGTGCAGTTAAGGGGGTTTTGTTAAAGCAGGATTTAATACCTGACTATCAGATTACCACGCCTAGCATACAGAGATCAGAAACAGTGGTCAGGCAGCAAAAACTTGACTTACGCTCACCTGTACTTAAACCTGAACCTGTTGAAAGAGGAGCTGAGCCAAGGGCCGAGCTAAATCCACAAACAGTAAAAGCGGCTTTTCCTATGATGGAGCCACTAGCGCAAGTGGAAGGGACATACATAGTTGCCCAAGGGAGTGAGGGTTTTTATCTTATAGACCAGCATGCGGCGCATGAACGTATTTTTTACGAGGAGTTTTTAAAAAAATTAACAACTAAAAAGCTCCAGAGTCATATGCCACTTATGCCGCTTATGTTGGAGGCCTCACATCAAGAAGTGGCAGTTATTATTAGTTGTACCAAGCAATTGTTAGCCCTGGGCTTGGAGTTAGAATCATTTGGCCAGGGTACGTATTTAGTTCGTAAGTACCCTGACTGGTTTCAGGCTGAGCAGGTAGCAGGTTGGATACATGAAATCTTAGCTCTTTTAGAGCGTTCAGAAAAGATTTCGGTAGCGGAATTGAGAGATGAACAAGCTAAACTTATGGCATGTAAAGCGGCAATTAAAGCACATCAAAAACTATCTAAAGCTGAGATGGAGATGCTTATTTTAAATTTAAGTGATTGCCAGGAACGGTTTACTTGCCCACATGGACGGCCAATCTTTATTCACTTCTCTAAATATCAGCTCGAAAAGATGTTTAAAAGGATTATGTAGTTAGTTTGATAGTAGGTGTCTCTAGGACCTTCCCTTGTACTATCTTGTTTAAAGTATTAACAAATAAGTCGTAAAGCAATAAATCCGATTTGTCGATACCTAGGGTCAATCTTGGTATATAACTAAGACTAAGAGGCGGGTGAGAAACAATAATGGTTGGTAGGGGTGTAGGTGGCAGGTTTTGTCCCCATGGATTGTACAGAAGAAGTTTTGGTACGGCTTCTTCGGCTTCACCATGACAATCTATTATTCCACAAACGGCATAGGCATGACTAGGAACTAGACCTCGAGGAATATTATTTGTAATGCCACCTAAAGTGCATGCTTTAACAAAAGTACCGGCACTTGTAGTTGCTTTGAATGCCCAGCAAATTAGAGCATTTACTTTTTGTATAGCGAACTGTAATAGTCCTAAGTGATGTGCATACTTGTTAAAAATTAAGGGGTATTCGATAGTAAATACCTGAATATTGGGAAGCAGGCGATACATGCAAGTATCTTCTTGACAGTTAGAGTTAAAATTTATTTCTATGTCAATGGGTTCTTCTTTGCTTCCTCTAGGTATATCTTCTACCCAGGTTTCTGTATACGGTTGATAAGCTTGGACGAGGATGTTTAGCCAGGGAGCTTCGATGTTTAATTCGCTCAATGAATTCTTGGGTAATTTTAATATCTTATAGGTGTTTAATGTAAATAGGGTACGAGTTAGAGGGTTATTATTGCCAGATTCAATTTGTGGTTCGTATAGTTTTACATAAATATTAATGTTATCGTCGAAAATGAGATCGTAAAGGTAATTTGCGTTGCCTAAGCAAATGATACTAGCTAAGACAGCTAAAAAAGCGCAGTTGCTTTGATGTGATTGTCTAATATCTATTATTTCTATGGCTTTATGGAAAATATTATTAGTAAGGGGAATAGCTGTTCCTGTAAGCAAACTTCGCCCTGGTTTGGGTTGAGAATAGTCTTCGGTATCGCATAGCCCTCCTGTTGGGCTCGTGCAAGAGACCATCGGACCTATTCTTTGATATTCTTCTTTTAGTCTATAGTTACCGCTTGGTCGGTGTATGGTTGTTGGAGAAAGAAGTGTAGGTGGAACTGTAAGTTTGCCGATATAAGAAGGTACCATTTGATGATACATATTTTGAAGAATATGAGCTTTTTCCCAAATCTCACGCTCCGTGCTTCCTAGACCTTCGTTTATTAAGGATTCAATTGTTAAAGGTGTAAATGTTGAAAAATTAGTTATTGCTGTTTGTAATGAAGATGACAAGCCGTCTCCTGTTTCAGAACTAGGCATAGCGTTTAAATAAAGGATATTATATGGATGATTAAAGCTCGTCATTATAGCACCTTTTTTGATGAATTTTACTATAAC
>JBDKGC010000098.1:0-5189 GCA_039798385.1 Bacillota bacterium | reverse complement strand
TAATAATACGCTGCAACGTCTCTTGAAGCTTATAGCGCGCATTATCTGGGAAAACAGCATTTTTACTTTGAATACTCTCTTTTATAATTTGTTGCAAGGAACAACCAAATATATCTGTTTCTAAAACTTTTAACGGATCTTTATCAAAATCCTGCATTAGATGTTTTACTAAGGCTTCACCTTGTTGCTCTGAACCAATGATCGGAGCAAACTCCGACTCGACATTTACCTTAATCATATGAATTGATTCAGCATTGGCCTTTACCTTGACTCCAAACCGTGATCCTTGTTTAATAATTTCAGGTTCTTCCAGCGTCACACCATCTACAAAAGAGGCTATACCATAACCGGTACTTTTAACCATTGCTAAAGCATCTGCAATCATATCATATTCTTTTTTAGCTTTTGTAAACCCTTGCATAATTTCAAGCAAATGATCTTTGCCCGTAATTTCGACTCCAACGATTTCGGTTAAAATTTGGTCATACAACTCTTCTTGCGCATAGAGGTCAATTTCTGCCACGCCTTGACCCATATCCATATTAGACAAAGAAGCACTTTCAATAAAGTCGTATTGATCAAAATGACCAACTACTTCATCAACATCACGCAGCCGCTTAATATTATTAATAGTATCACGTACTGAATTTTCAAACTTAGAACGTAACCAGTGTCCCTCATTTAAAACCATGACCCAACTGGGTAAATTTACATTAACTTCATGGACTGGAAACTCAAATAAAACTTCTTTTAATAGTAATTGTGTTTCGTCTTCCCGCAAATTAGCCACATCAAGCGCCAAAACAGGGACATCGTATTTTTCATGCAATTCACTACGTAATCTTTGAACATCATCACTATAAGGCATTGCACTATTTAAAACGACAATAAATGGTTTGCCAGCAGCTTCTAGTTCACGAACAATACGCTCTTCGGCCTCTTCGTAAGCTTCCCGCGGAATACCCGCAATTGAGCCATCGGTCGTCATTAAAATACCTAACGTTGCATGTTCTTCAATTACTTTTTTAGTACCAATTTCAGCCGCTTCTTGAAATGGTATTGGTTCCTCACACCACGGAGTACTTATCATGCGCACACCGTTTTCATCCTCGTAGCCTTGGGCTCCCTCAATAGCATAACCTACACAGTCAACCATTCGCACTCTAACCTGCAATCCTTCAGCTACATTAATTTCAATGGCCTGGTTAGGAATAAACTTAGGTTCAATAGTTGTTATAGTTCGACCTTTCCCTGAATGAGGCAACTCATCAGTGGCACGCACACGATCAGATTCACTACTTATGTTGGGGATAACTAACTGTTCCATAAATTGTTTAATAAAAGTAGATTTACCTGTACGTACCGCTCCAACTACTCCGAGATAAATATCACCACCTGTGCGCTTCGCGATATCTTTTAAAACATCTAATTGTTGCACCTTAGCAACCCTCCTACGCTCTTTTGAAAAACAACTACCTATTTTTTTGTTCTACTAAAATATATGGCTTGTATCCGTTAAATATGATTATAATTTTGTAGATTTAATTAACTATTTTTTTAAGCACCATATGTGCATTTTTTTAAAAAACGCTAAAAGCTTGCGCAAATTTTTCATCTTTGTCATAAGATAACATGTCAAGCAGGAGGTGTAATTTATGAATCCTACTGTTTTAGATAGTAGTACTGGTTATTTTACACTGGAACCCGGGGATTCCATTCCAATATTGCGATGCTGCTCTGTTAATGATTGTGCGCACTGTTTCAATCCAACTTACGATTTTAAAATATCTTACGCTGTTGTGCGTATTACAAATACCTGTTCATTTCCTAAAACTTGTTTCGTTGTATTTTATCGACTGGGGGTTCCAATTGAGTTAAGCTGTAGCATAAAACAGGGTTTGATCCCTGTCACCTATCAGAACGCTATCACAATTACATTGACACAACCCTTTAATGAAATAAAGCTGTTCCACCTATTGGATCACTCAAAAACAGCTGATCCTATAACAGGTAGCTACTCTTTTGACTTAGGCTTATGCCCAGTGTAAAAGAAAACAAGGGAGGTGCAGCATGAGCTTAACGGTACTATTTAGTGGCCGCGGAGAATTTGCTATCTTACAAGGAGAGACACAAAGTTTCTTCTATAGCTGTTGTAGCAGTTCTAATAACCCAAATAGCCCCAATAACTTTTGTACGTTTAAAATGGTTTACGCCACAGCCACCATTACAAATTATCCATATTGTTTTGAATCAAACTGTAACCCTATAAACCCTAACCCTGCCCCCACTCTCACCGTCACTCCTTTTTTCCAAGGGCGGCCTATTACACTGGACTGCAGCAATTATAGCGGGGTACCAGTTGAAACAGGGAATACTAAAACGATAACAATCTCATCTTTGTGTGATGAACTCAAAGTTTTTTATCCACCTACTGATCCCACCACTCAAGATAAACCAGCACTAGCAGCCTACTTTTTATCTATTGGCATCTGCCCTACCACATAAGGAGCTAATAATATGAACTTAGCTACTTTTAAAACGGGTTTTAATACGCTAGACAATCTTTTCTATGTAAAAATTGGGCAACCGACAAAAATTTTTGAAAGCTGTTGTAACAGAGAAAGAGTGCTCAATTGCCCGTCCTGTAATTTTAAAATATACAACAGTACGTTTACCGCTTACAACGAGTATACACCAGAAAAAGCAACAATGGAGTTTGTTTTTTACTATTTAGGTCAACCTATCCAGTTTAGCTGTACAACACACAATATCGTAGTTAAAAACGGGCACAGCCGCACTATTACTACTTCTGTTCCTTTTGACACTATTTTGGTAAATCTCTGCAGCTCAAGCCCTGAGTTAAAAAGCAAAAAAGGGTATTATCACTTAAGTATGGCAATCGGCGCAGCATAAGAAATTTAATGGAGGATATCAGAACATATGTCGGATTCCATGTCAGTCTTTACAAGTGGCGTCAATATTATAGAAGGAAAAGTAACACTAGCCCCTGGCGAACGGAAAACCATTTTAGAGAGCTGTTGTCTTAAAAACCAATACAATCAGTTACCAAAGTATTCATGCAATTGTACTTTTCAAACTTATGCCGGATGTCTTACAATAACTAATAACTATTCAGCTGGAAACTTAACTAGAGTTGAAGTTCACATTCTCTATTTAGGTAACCCTGTCGTGCTTAATTGTGCACCAAACGGTATTATTATTGATAATGGTCATAGCGAGACAGTGCTAATCTCCGCGCCATTTGACCGAATAGAACTAAGATCAGCCACCACCACTACTGGTGCTAGCGCGCAAGATATAACTTGTGATTATTTTATCTCATTAGCTGTTGGATCTATTTAGCCACCTCTAGGCTTTAGGTTAAAGATGAGCACTAAAGCCTTTAAAAATTTCTTGAATTTTTCACAATGAACACATATTTATACTCAAAATTACATAATTTATTAGTATAAGACACAAATAAACTTTTCTTACGTGGCAGGTGAAAATATGGGCTTAACAGTTCTTTTTAGTGGGCAAGGTGTTTTTACACTTATGCCCGGCGAGACAACTGTAATCTTTGACAGTTGTTGTGCCTCTAACTCATACAACCCGAACAATACTAAATCAGAGTGCAACTTTTCAATGTACTACTTCTTTCTGAGCGTTGGTAACTATACTCCGCTTAGCGCTGATACTGATGACTACGATCCAGCTAGATACCTGATTGTCTTGCCTTACTACCAGGGAAGGCCCATAGCTCTAGACTGTTCTCCTGCATCAGGTATCACCGTTACGCAAAATAACACAACTACATATGCTATTTCAGCTATCTTTGATGAAATTAGAGTATTTTACCCAATTGACGCTGCACCAATTTCAGATGAGCCTAAGCCAGCAGGTGGTAACTATTTTTTATCAATTGGGGTCTGCCCTTCCTAAATTTAAATAATTATAGGTGATTATCCATGGGATTAACAGTTTTAAATTCATCGACTGTTTTTGCAACTCTAGATACCAATCAATCAATTACCATTCTTAATAATTGTTGTACGAGCCAAATTAGTAACAATATTAATTGCCCTTATCGGGCCGTGTATACCATCATAACCGTTAGAGCCTCCTCCTCAACCGGGACGCAGGATACTATTTTTGCGGAAATACTTTTAGATGGTAACCCCGTTACGCTCGATTGCGCTGAAACAGGTATTTTTCCTATCCGCGGGGGGGAAAGTAAAGCTATAGCAATTTCTACATTTTTCGACCAAGTATTACTTACTAATCTTCCACAAAATCCACCTTTCTCTGTTTTCTTCAGTACAGCCGTGGGTCTCTGCCCATCATAATACTGCTATCTCTTAGGTTTTAGAAAGGAAGTGTCACACCAATGGGTCTAACCGTTTTAACAAACAAACCATCTAGCGTTACAATATTGGAAGCCGAAAATATAACCATCTTTAATAGTTGTTGTGCTAAATCAGAAACTTCTGACGTAAGTCTATGCTCGTACTCTATTTACTATGTTACTATCACAATTACAAATCGTCCTGTATTAGATAGTAATGCTAATCATTATTTACTTTTAAATATTTTATTAAAAGGAAACCCTATTAAGTTAGATTGTAGCCCAGCTAATATTCGAATTGCCCCGAATAACACCACCGCATTCAGTATCTCCACTGTCTTTGATCAATTACAATTAATTTACCCACGCCAACAACGAACAGTCACTGGCTCAGAGACTATCAATGTAATTAAAGCAATTTATTGCCTTGCGATCGGAGTCTGCCCAGCTTAGTATTAATTTGCAACTCGTATTGATTTAATTACATACATTACACTCGGAATCTTTATTTGTCATTAAGCCTAACACAAGAGGTTGTGCTACTTTTAAAATAATCACTGTTAATGCCAGAGTAAGCTTATTATCTAATCCTGCCCTATTGCATATTAAAAATAAGGAGCATAATAAAACAGCAAACAAAATGGCACCCACAACCAAATAGGCGCTTAACTTTACAGTTACTTGACCTCGATAAACAAGCAAGAGTGTAAAAATTTCTTCGGCGATCATTGCTATAAAATAAGCAACGGCAATGACAGAAAGAAAATCTAACCGAAGGACGCCGTAAGCTAACATTATAATTGGTACAAATAACAGAAAAAATAAATAACGACCTAACTGCAAT
>JBDKGC010000097.1:0-26934 GCA_039798385.1 Bacillota bacterium | reverse complement strand
TGATTATACTCCGACATCTGGAACCCCAGGGTTCGCTGGACAAGGTGGCGACGGTTTCACATCGGGTGGTAAAACTTTCGGTGCCGGTGGCACAGGAGTAAATAGTAATGATGGTGGTTATGGTGGCGGTGGCGGTGGTGGTACATTTAAAGATCAGAGTGGTTCAAACTTAGGAGGAGGAGGAGGAGGAGGTACTTTTATTTGGAAAGAAACTAACCCTCCTTCGGATACCACCCAAGCTATTGTAATTGCAGCAGGCGGTGGCGGCGCTAGTTCAACAGCAGCTGGTGGCGGTGGCGGTGGCGGTGCTGCTGGAGGCAGTGGTGGTGGCGAACTCAATTTATCTGGCACCGGTGGTAAATCGTATAGTTTTAAAAACCGCGCAACACTAACAGTTGGTAATGACGGCGAGGGTATAGTAACAATTTCTTGGACGACTAGCACCCCAACAGTTGACCCGGTCCCTAATCAAACTGCTTGTAATGAAGGTTTAGTAGGTCCTATCAACTTTACTGGAACTGCAACCACCTTTAGCTGGGTTAACAATAACCCCAATATTGGCTTGCCAGCCAGCGGTAGTGGTAATATCAGCCAGTTTAGCGCCACAAATACAACCTCGTCTCCCATAATAGCTACAATTACAGTCACACCATCCACTGGTGTTCACATCGGTACACCAACCACGTTTACCATCTCAGTTAAACCTACCCCAATGGTGAATCCAATCCCTAACCAAACCTTTACAGCAGGTGATATAGCTGGTCCGATTATCTTTACCGGAACAACAGACTGTTTTAATTGGACTAACAGCAACACAGCTATTGGCCTAGCAGCATCGGGCTATGGAAATATTCCAAGCTTTACAACAAATAACGATACTTCGACCATCATTGAAGCTACTATTACCGTGACCCCACTCTGTACTTGTACGTCATCTGGTGACATAGCAGCTACTACTGAATTACCTGCAGCTCCTAGTAACGCGATCACGTTTACAATAACTGTACTTCCCAGTATTAAAGAAATTGCTCCTTCGCCCACTGATATAATTCATACAAGAGTTCTCTATGATTGGGTTGTTTATTCTACCAAACATGAGGTTCAAGTGCGAATGAATTCTAAGAACAACAAATAGTTCATATACGCTGCTATAAATCAAAATAAAACCACGCACTTATATTAAACACCCTACAAATTCCACAAAGACTTCATTACTTAGTAAAAGACCATGGGATGTTAAGTGTGCCTTGTCACCTGTTATCTTCAGTAACTTTTGCGCAGCAAGCTTCTGTAATTCTCTACCAAAGACTTCTTGCAGCTTTCTATTATACAACTCATAAAAACGATTAAAACTTACACCCTCTAATAGGCGCAGGCCCATAATCATAAAATTCTCCATCTGTTCAGCTTGCGAGACTTGTTTTTCTTCGGCGCGCACTGTAGGTCGCTCCAAGTAGTTCATTAACGACGTTGTATTGGCATACCGCACCCCAGCAACATAGCCATGGGCACCACAACCGAGGCCATAGTATTCATTATTTAACCAGTAAGTTAGGTTATGCTTACTTTTATAGCCAGGGCGTGCAAAATTGCTTAACTCATACTGTTTTAACCCGTATTCTGTAAGGGTCTGCATAACCTTAAAACTTGCTAATTCTTCCGATTCGGTTGGTAGTTCTAGGTTATCATTTGCCAGGGCTCGGGCAAACGGAGTTTCAGCCTCAACTTTAAGCAGGTAGCAGGAAAGATGCATGGGATTTAAACGCACGGCTTCTTGCAAACTTGATATAACATCTTGTACCGTCTGCGCTGGTAAGCCTAGCATAAGGTCAAGGCTAAAATTATTAATTCTTAATTTATTGGCTAGCTCAACTGCTCTGTAAATCTCAGTTAATGTATGTTTGCGACCCAATTTTTTCAAAAGTTGTGGGTTAAAACTTTGCACACCAAGACTCAAACGGTTAACACCGATCTCTTTTAGAACTGTAAATCGCTCTTCCGTGACAGTCTCAGGATTAGCTTCAACTGTAAATTCACAGTTTGTCTTTTGCTTTGTAAACTTAGCAAGTATGCTCCCTAAGGATTCAAGCTGCGCGGCTGACAGGAGGGTTGGCGTACCACCCCCGAGATAGATACTAGCTACGGCTTGTGGTGTGGGAAAAAGAGATTGAAACTCAGCTTCTAGGGCTTTTAAATAGCGGTCAATTAATTCAGGTTGCTCAAAACTCGTAAACGCACAGTAATGACAACGTTTAGTGCAGAAGGGGATGTGAACATAGAGTGCATCAGGTAACTTAGGCTTACGCTCAATCATCTATTTTTAACACGGCCATAAAAGCTTCTTGCGGTACTTCAACATTGCCGACAGACTTCATGCGTTTTTTTCCCTCTTTTTGTTTTTCAAGTAGCTTTCGTTTCCGCGAAATATCACCACCGTAACACTTAGCCAGCACATTTTTACGGATGGCGCTAATTGTTTCACGCGCAATAACCTTATTGCCAATTGCCGCTTGAATCGGTACCTCGAACATTTGCCGCGGAATTAAAGTTTTTAACTTTTCTACTAGAGCCTTCCCTTTTTGGTAAGCGCGGTCTTTGTGAACGATAAAGGACAGCGCATCAACTGCAGTGCCATTTAATAGGATATCTAATTTAACCAACGCTGAAGCTTGATAGGCTGATAATTCATAGTCTAATGAGGCATATCCTTTTGTCTGAGATTTTAAACGATCAAAGAAATCACAGATTATCTCGGCTAAGGGTATGTTGTAAACGAGCTGGACACGTTTATCCTCTAAGTATTTAAGATCAACGTATTCTCCCCGTTTATCTTGGCATAGTTTCATTACAGCTCCAATGAATTGGTTCGGCAACATAATTGTAATTTTCGTATAAGGTTCTTCGATTGCGTCAATATGTTCGCGTGGGGGTAGCAAGTGCGGGTTATCTATCTCTTGCACCTCACCATTGGTCTTCAGCACTTTGTAGATAACACTAGGTGCGGTTGTGATCAGAGCGATCTTAAACTCCCGCTCAATGCGTTCTTGAATAATCTCCATATGAAGCAGGCCGAGGAAGCCGCACCGAAAACCAAAGCCTAAGGCCGTTGAGGTCTCTGGCTCATAGACTAATGAAGCATCGTTTAGTAAGAGCTTCTGTAGTGCTTCACGCAGGTCTTCATACAGCGCGGAGTCTATGGGGTAGAGCCCACAGAAGACCATGGGTGTAATCGGTCTATACCCAGGTAAAGGTTTTGCCGGTAGATTTAAAGCCTCCACAACTGTATCACCCACACGTGTATCTTGCACACTTTTAATATTTGCAATTAGATAGCCGACTTCGCCCGCGCTCAAAGTTTCTTGCGCGCTGGCATGAGGAGCATACGTACCTACTTCTAGAACATCAAACTCTTTCTTGGTAGCAAATAGCCGAATGCGCATCCCTTTTTGTAGTAGTCCATCTACCACTCGTAAATAAATAATAACCCCTTTGTAGGGATCATAGAGCGAGTCAAAGATTAAAGCTCGCAGTGGAGCAGTCTCTTTTCCAGTTGGTGCGGGGACTTTGACTACGATTTGTTCCAAAATCTCGTTAATACCTTCTCCTGTTTTAGCCGAAGCACAAATAGGCTCACATTTATCTAGGCCCTTAATCTTTTTCAGCTCGTGCTTGACACGTTCCGGGTCAGCACTAGGCAAATCAATTTTGTTTATCACCGGAATAATTGTCAAATTATTTTCAAGCGCCAGATACAAGTTGGCTAACGTCTGAGCTTCAATTCCTTGCGCTGCATCGACGACGAGTAGCGCACCCTCGCAGGCCTGCAAGCTACGGGAAACTTCATAGGAAAAGTCAACATGCCCTGGTGTATCTATTAAATTAAGAATATATTGTTGACCGTCCTGTGCCCTATAAGGCAGGCGGACAGATTGTAGTTTAATAGTAATACCACGTTCACGTTCCAGATCCATTTTATCAAGAAACTGGTCTTGTTTTTCACGTTCGGATAGAACCCCGGTAAAGTCTAGGATACGATCGGCTAAAGTTGACTTACCATGATCAATATGAGCTATAATAGAAAAATTTCTTATCAGTGCGGCGTCCAAAAAGCTGCCCACCCCTTAAATTATTTACATATGTTTTTAAAAACACTCTCTAGCCTAAGTATATCAGAGCTTTTAGTTGGCAGGCAAGAGCAGTCAATTTCTAGTCCTTTTGAGTTTGTTATTTTAGTTCTAACAATTACTACCTCTACATAAAAATAAATAAACTTTGAAAGGAGTGATTTTATTATTCATTTATTAATCTCGCTGTCTCTCATATTATTTTAAAAGGAGTTTTTCTATGTATAATCACTATGCTAATAATTATGTAAGGCATTACCCTGTCCCCTTTTCTCCTGTTGCTTCCATATCATCAACTCTTCCTGCAGGAACACCTACCAAAGCAGATTTAGAACGCTATGCTACTTCTGGTTTTTCACCTGAAGTCTATAGTGACCCTGAAACAGAATTTATAGGTGTCGAGCTAAAAAACCCTCTTGGTTTTGACTATCTAAAATCCTTAATTTGTTCACAGTGTATTGGAGCCGCTTATCAATTTGATCGCATCTCATTGCAATCAAAACCTGCAGCAGATATTACACACGAGAAAAAAATGCTAACATATCATTGTCAGACATATTTTAACGGTTTAGGCTACAATCTGCTATTTTTGTGGCAAGATGCCATAATTATTGAAAATGAGACCGAACTAATAGTTGCTTGCCGCGGTACAGTTACTGCCGGAGATATTTGGACAGATTTTCAATTCAAATTAGAACAAATTGGGACTGATCCCACACACAAAGCACATAGTGGTTTTGTAGCTACTAAAAAATTATTTGCCGATACAAATTTTAAAAACCTTAATCCACAGGGTGAAATCCTCACAGATTATCTTGCTAAAAGAGTTAACCATCATACGCCTACGGCTAAAAATTTAATTATAACTGGCCACAGTCTAGGTGCTGGAGTTGCCACCTTACTAGCCTATGAATTAGTAACAAATAAATTAGTCGATCCCACAAAAATGTTTTGTTACTTATTTGGTTCACCGCGGGTATTTAATATTAAAGCACAAGAAGCTTACGATGATCAGCTGCTCGAACAAACCTTCCGCATCCAACGTAACGGCGACTGGATTACTAAAATACCGTTTCGATTATTGGGTCTCCCAAATGCTTCACTTTTTCAAAAAGCTACACGTTTTGTTAAAGGCATATTTTTTCAAGAAAAAACAATCGATGATTATAGCCATGTTGGCATAGAATTAGTATTAGAAGGACCTAAAACAAAAGATGAAATAGGAGTCACCATTGACCCTGAAAGTATTTTGCGTAGATCTTTTAATGTTATTACTCATCCCGTGGAAGCTGTAAAGAAAGCTTATACGGATCTATGGCAAGCGGTCACCAGTCCTATTGCCACCGCTATGTCTGCCGGTACTGCTCTTAGTAGCGGAGCACAGAACACAGCACTCCATCTGCATTGGATGCGTGGTTCCTACTATATACCCCTCTCAAGCATCATAAACTCCTACTACACCTCCTGGCAATCACAAATTTGTCAAAAGTGCCCCCCATTCCCCTGTACTGAAATAGGCTGTTATCCACCGGCTGCATGCAACTGCACCTGTACAGAAACAAGCTGTGATTGTGTATCCGGTAAGAACACCTGCCTGTGGTCATTGCTAGCTGCTATCCCCCCTTCATCCCAGAAAAAGAGAGCAGCAAGAACTAAAAAGGATTTAGAAAAAATAAATACAGATTTAGCAAAAAAAGGACCTTCAATATTTAAACAACTACAACAAAATATGAACTATGCCGTTCAATCCTCTCCAGTAGTTATACCTGCGTTTGCCAACGTACAACAAGTACACGATATGCAAAATACCATTAATAAGTTGCTTAGTAATTTAGAAACCTATTATCAAACTTATGCGGCGGCTCTTGCCAGTGGGACTCCAACATTACAATTAAAACAAGATTTTGAAAATCTTTTACTACAGGGACGCAATAATATATTAAAAAAATATAATGCCGCTCCCTCCAATATAAGAAAAGCACTAACCCTCGCACAACTACTGCCCGTAAATCTTTCTCAACCAACAGCGGTCGATACCAATGATCTCCTAACACCATATGAAAACCTTCTAACAAGTCTGTTTAACATACACACCCTTCTTTACAATGAAGGCACCCATTAATTTTATAGTTAGTTTTCATGCTTCTTATTCAGTTGCTGATATAAAATTAAAAAATCCTCAATTGCTAGTTCTTCGGCACGCTGGTTACCGTTAATCCCCGCACGTTCAAGCGCTTCCTTAAGTTGTTCTTTAGTACACCACCCTAAATTACCAAGGAGCGAGTTAAACAGTTTTTTTCGCCGATTAGCAAAAGCTGCTTGTATTAACGTCCATAATTTTTCTTCGTTAGCTATACCTTTAAACTTTTGATGAGGTGTAAGAACAACCACTGCCGAATCAACATTTGGCACCGGTAAAAAAACCTGTCTAGGTACCTTCATCAGCCATTTAACTTCAGCATAATATTGCACTCTAACAGTAAGATAACCATATGTTTTATTGCCTGGTTTGGCCAATAAGCGCTCGGCTACCTCCCTTTGCATCATAAGAACTAGTTTTTTTATCGGCAGCGAGCTTCCTAGCAGCTTGCAAATGATCGGGGAGGTTATATAATAAGGCAAATTTGCAACGATACTTACCGCCTTAGCAGCACTAAAATACTGTTTAAACAACTCAGCTAGCTCCGTATGTAAGATATCTCCTTCTACTATCTTAATATTTGTTTGTGCTGTTAGTAATTTTTTTGACAACTGGGCCATTACAGGATCACACTCTAAAGCCACAACCTGGGTTGCATAGGTCGCAAGCACTTCTGTTAAAGCCCCTAGTCCCGAACCGATCTCAAAAACCATTTCACCTGGCAAAAGATTAGCTGCTTTAGCCATCCGTATTAAAACGGTATGATCGAGCATAAAATTTTGCCCTAACTGTTTTTTTAACGCTAGCCCATGCTCGGACAAAATACGCCCGGTTCGAAGACAGAGTGGTTTATCTGGCATTTAATTTTACTTTCGAAAATAACCTAAAAGCATTGTTTGTGGTCTGTTTCTGTACCATTGTT
The DNA here is from genome assembly GCA_039798385.1 of Bacillota bacterium. GTDB lineage: Bacteria > Bacillota > Bacilli > Thermoactinomycetales > Thermoactinomycetaceae > JBDKGC01. The sequence continues at coordinate 19,748 of JBDKGC010000097.1, read as the reverse complement.
ACATCGATCCCCCGCAATTTAGCAATCTCATTTGCTACAAAGGTAACATAGCCTGGTTGATTCCTTTTGCCTCGGTAGGGACACGGCGCTAAATAAGGTGCATCCGTTTCAAGTAATAAGCTATCTAATGGTACCTTGGCTGCAACCACACGAACCTCTGTAGCCTTTGGGAAAGTAACTATTCCTCCTAAGCCTATACTAAACCCTAAGTCTAAAACCTGTTCCATCAAAGCAATGTTGCCGTTAAAACAGTGCCATACGCCACCAACATCAGATGCTTGTTCACTTTTAAGTACCTTTAACACATCTTGATCAGCATCGCGGGCATGAATTACGAGCGGTAAACCCAAGCGCTTAGCTAACCTTATCTGAACCCGAAAAGCTTCTTCTTGGACACTCCGCTCTACCTGCCCACGATAATAATCAAGTCCAATCTCCCCGATTGCCACTACTTTTGTTCGTTGTGCTAGTCTTTCTAACTCGGATAATGCTTCGTCCGTTACTTCGCTAGCATAATAGGGATGAAAGCCCAAAACAGCAAAAATACGTTTATTTTTATCGGCTACAGCTAAACAAGCAGACAGCTCCGTCCTCGAGCAGCTAACGTTTAGAATAAACTCAAGCTGTCCTTCTTTAAAGGACTGTTCTATTACTTGCTCCTGCTCCAATGCAAACTGACTGTCATGTAAATGTGCATGCGTATCACAGAGCATAGCTCTCTCTTCAACTACCTTCCCTAAACAGACTCTCCTCTTTTGCACGTTCTTCATTTTCAAAACTTAAGTTTCGCCATAAAACGCGGGTAGCTCGCCCTAGAATATTTGACCGTTCAAATACACCTACGTCTCGACTATCAGTACTACCATTTCTGTTATCACCCATGACAAAAAAACTATCAGCTGGAATCACTATTTTTTTTAGATCTCTTAAAGACTTTTCTTTCGTATAGGATTCCTTTAGTTTATGGTCATTAATATAGACATCACCATTTTTAATCTCAATCGTCTCACCTGGTAAGCCTACAACTCTTTTAATCCAGGTGCCTCTTTTCATTTCTTGGTTAACTGCGCTTGAGACAGGAACATTGTGCGGATCTACAATAACAATATCTCCACGCTTCAGGGTTATATAGGGCCATTTATTAACCCACACCCGTTCATGTCCAACAAAAGTAGGCCGCATTGAATCACCTTCGATTTTATACATACTACCCACATACATATATATAATTAGTAGAATAGGGCCCATAATTAAAATTATTTTTAGCCACTCTGTCAGTTCTTTCTTAAGGTCAAACCTTTTCTCCTGTATTGGTTTGGTCTCATTTTCATCTAAATTGTTTTTTTCCTCAGTCAATATTATCACGCCTAACTATAAATTGTTTCCTACCATCTCTTAGCTTTTACTAAGTATTATATCAAATTAAACTACTGGTGCAAAATAATTACATGATCTTTGTTGCATTTTACCACGTCACTTACGCGCCTAGCAACTGCTTAAAAGATGGTGGTTTTATTAAAACCTTTTGATCTTGGATCGGGTAAAAACGATAGACCGCTTTGCCTAAAATCGCTCTTTGATCGACCAAGCCAAAAACACGGCTATCCGTACTCCTATTTCTATTATCACCCAAAACAAAGTATTTATTTCGCGGAAGCCTGATTGCTGGTAAATTAGGTGTTTGCATTACCTCGTTCAGATACGGTTCGCGCTTTAGTTTGCCATTAAGATAGACAGCATTGTTTTTTATCGCGATTATATCCCCAGGCAACCCGATGGCGCGCTTAATATAATTATCGCCTTGTCTTGTTTTAAAAACAATGATATCACCCCTCTTTACATTAAAGAACTTACCGATCTTTTTTAGCACAACAATATTGTCATCTTGTTGCAGAGTAGGTTCCATTGAATGTCCGACAATACGACAGTTTTGTCCGACGTACAGCCAACAAATAAAAAATAATATTAAGGTTAAACTAAAAAAAATTTTTATTATTGATCTTAAAAACTTTAACACTTAACACACGGCTGCTCATATTTTACAGCAAAGGCTGTTTGAGTTCGTTCAACTAGGCCTTTTCCCGCTAATTTATTTAAAAACTCTTTCACCTGCTCAACATCCCACTCGGTCCCTGCTTGCTGACTAAGATGATTAGCCACACTCAGTAAATTTGTATCTAAAATAGGAAACAGATCTTGGACCGTGTTTATAAACTTTTCTTCGATAGCTGCCTCTTGCGCATCAAGTTCGGCAAAAGGATTTAGCATGTGGGGACTAGAGGTATAGGCCGCACGCACACGAATATAGATGGTTCGACCAAATACAGCCGATGAGACAAATGCATCACCCGAGGCTAGGTATGGCAAACGTTTACCTTCCTCGGGTGTCAAATCAGTCTCTTCACGTAGTAAAGCTATATCGGTCCCACGTACCGTTCGGAACACAAATTTTGTATTTAACTGAGCTGTTATTGTTTCATCGAGCAAAGCCGGGCGTTGCGTTGCTAAAATTAAAAAAACACCGTACTTACGACCTTCCTGTGCAATCTCCTTTAAGACCGATTTAGTTGGTGCCTCAAAAGCTTTTGGGGCAAAATTATGTGCCTCGTCCGTAATAACAACAAAAGGTGGAAAAAAGGCAGCCGGTCTGCCATTCATTTGTGCATCACGATAGTCACGCCGCCAACGATAAAGTGCACCAATTAAATACGTAGCAAAAATTTGCAAAATCCAGATGCTACCCTGTACCACAATTAGTTTACGCTCTTTTAAGGCTCGCACGACAGGTGAAATATCATGCTGAAACAGACCAGCATGCACTAATCTCGCCAATCGCCATTGCACGCCTTTCACCGAAGATAGGGGTAAACTACCATGTTCTTGCAATAATTTTAATAAATCTTTAGCTCGCATCAGTTCCAGCTCAGTTAAAGAACCACTATTTATCTGCTTTTCTAATTCGCGTTTCTCCTCTAACGCTTGGACTAAATTATTCAATCGATCGCCGAAAGAAGTAGACGTGTCTTTGCGCTTATGGAGCATTTGAACCACATTTACCATGCTCTCCGTTAAATGCCCACCAGCTGCGCTTAATAGATCGACGACATCGCGCACCGAAAGGTCAGGGAACGAGATGCCGACTTCCTGGCCAATCTGCACGGGGTAAACTTGCTGACGTAGGGGAAAGTTATATTTCATACCCTCTACATCCTGCTCAAAATCCATCTCAAAGTGGGGATCAAAAATTACACTTGGAATCCTTAATTTTAGCAGTTCTTCTAACATGACACGCAGGCCAAAAGATTTACCTGAACCTGACCCGCCAAAGACACCAATGTGCGGGTACTGCTGCATACTATAAACATCAAAAATAAAAGGAACTCCATCTTGAGAACGTAAATTTCCACGCTCCAAGACCTGGACCTGATCCGCCAGCTCAGCAGGTAAGGTGGGCGAAAGAGTCTCAGTGCTACGAATTTCACCTACGACCATCCCCTCCGCTGGGGTAACCTTTACTAATAAATCACGAACCTCACTAAACTCAGGAAAACGGACAATGCACCCCGTCTGGACTGGATGCTCTGCCTCTTCATACAAGCGTGCTTTAGCTAAGCAAATGGCATCGGCATCAATATCATAGCCAATCTGCTGTAAAGTTTGCAACACCTCGGCATCAACCAATGACTTATCTAAACCCATTGGTATCAAACGGTTATAAGACATGGTCTCCACTACTTCTACCTTAGGAAACCTTAACGCGGCATCTTCAACCACTAAAATCTCATTCATTCGAAACTTATGCTTTCGAGAAACAATATAAATCTCTTGCTGCGTTGTCACACCGACAATCTGCAAGATAACTACCCCCTAAATAATTCGTTCGCTGCGCTTTGTCATTAAAAGTCTGCGCCTTAAGCCGACATCGATTAAACTATCTATTAACCCTTCCGCCACGACATTAGTAATCCGCACTTTTTGGTCAACAATATCGAGCCATAAGGGGATACCGCGACCATCTTTTGGCGTAAGGGCATAAATAATGGACAAAAGTTCAGGGACCTCTTCCCCAAGAAAACCATCCACAACAACGGGCTCAGGACTAGAGGTAAACCTAGCAGCAGCACGCCATAAACCATAGCTTTTATAAAAGTCCTCGCCCCACAAAAAAGCCTCACCTTCATCGAGCAGCCCACAAAGAAGATCAGCATCAGTAAACATCGTTCCCTCTGGACAAACTTTTCGCGCTAAAGCATCGGTCGCCATCTCTTCACCTACACCGACAATACTACCATCAGCTGCAAGGAATAACTCCCGCAATTCTTCACACTGAGGCTCGTCCTCCTGAAAAAAATAAAGTAATGATCCGTCCATCAACAAAAGCTTTGGTGACCAAAGTTCAAGTACGCGCCGGGCCAAAGTAAGTTCTAACAAGGGCATTAATGAAACGCTGGTTCTAAAATCTTCTGCCCTCGGCACGAGCGAAGTTTCAAGATCAGCTAACCACTCCTCCTGCCCAGTTGTACTCTTGGCCAGCGCTTGAAAGAGTTGAATACGCCTGACTCCTTTGCCTTGTATGCTATTGGTCGACCCATCAATTCCAACCAATTGTCCACCCTCAAACCAGCATGCCACATCGGTTGTACTTAATTTTGATAAAGTAAGAAATTGACCATACTCTTGTAACCGCTCCCGCAGTTCTAGCTTGCTGAGCTGCTCAAAGGGATATAAATTATGTAAAGTATTATTTAAACGTTGTAAACTCTCTTTTAATTCGGTTGAAACAGAAAGCATCACTGAACCCCTTAGTAAAATACACATAGTCTTCTTAAATTATTATGCCGGATCCGTGACCTAATGTCTACTATTAAGTTATTTAAAGCTTCTAGATTGCCACGTCGCCAAAACCGGGCTCCTCGCAATGACGATTTAAGCTCTGGGATTGCCGGCTAAGGGGCACTAATGTAAGGCCATGCTTCAGGGTGCGCTTCTATATAATCTTTAACTTCTATTACGGCTTTAGTATAGCTATCATTTCCTTGATCAAAATACGCACTTCCTAATTCCTCTAAAAAATTTAAATACTCTTCTCTGCCTGACTTTGCCTCATCAGGATAATAAAGCGTTAAAACTCTAGCCTGTACTTTAGGATCGTGCAAGCTAACCACACTTGAATCCGCAGCAAATACTTCTTGCGAATGGACAGCATTATTATAGGTTCCTATTTTAAAAATCTCCACCGGCTCCACCGCCACCAGAACTTCCGCCGCCACAAGGGCCGCTGCTCCCGCCAGAATTATCTCCACCATGGCCACTACCGAAGCTACCGCCTCCACCTCCCCAGTATGGTGGGCCTCCCCAATATGGTGGTCCACCAGAGCCTCTATATTCCCAAGTATAATCACAGCGCGTACAATGATAAGTTGTTGCAAAAAATCCCCAGCGTCTCGTTACATATTGTCTAGACTTACATCGTCGGCATCGCCCTCTATAACAAAGAGAAATTACCGATAAGGTAATGCCTCCCACGACAAAAAGTACAGGCCAAAACAGAACAGCTAAAAATGATGAACCTGTTTTAAACCATCCTAGTGTAGCTTCGCTACTCTTATTATTATTATGTACTGCAAGTCGTTTCTCAATCGCTAAAATGGCATTTTCTAAACCTTGATTAAATTTTTTAGCCTTAAATGCCGGGCGCAGCTGTTCCATAATTACCTGATGGCAAAAGCTATCAGGCAAATCGCCTTCTAAACCAAGACCAGTCTCGATCTCAACTCGCTTTATAGGTTGAAAGGTGACTAAAATTAACAAACCATTATTCGTAGCTTTATCTCCAATCCCCCAGCGTTTGAAAAGCTGACCCGCATACTCCTTGGGTGGAATGCCATGTGTATGATTTTTAGTTACAATTACAACCTTTGCTTTTCCTGTCCTTCCTAATCGTTCTAAGCGCTCCGTAAGCAACCGTTCTTGCTCTGGCTTTAATATATTGGCCTCATCAACCACATATTTATTGGGCGCAGGGGGATAGGAAGCAGCATTAAGCGGGCTAATATGGGTAATCGTCAGCATAAAAAAAGCTAACAAAAACATAAACCTAGCTTTTAGCAATTTGCGACGCATTAACCAACTTCCTTCCAGCTTTAGTAATGTTAGTCTCTAAAAAGTTCTCGCGCTGAGGGTGGTTGGGCACTTGTAGCATTTGCTTTATAATAAGATTTTTCTTGGTCAAAGCCAAATAATTTTGCCCAGATGTGACCAAAAAACGATCCGGTATAGACATTATAACTTTTTACCGCTTCAGCATACTCACGCCTTGCATAACTTATACGGTTCTCAGTCCCGCTCCACTCGGCCATCAAACTAGCAAAATGTTTATTAGAACGAAGATCGGGATAGCGTTCCTTAATCATTAAAAGCCTAGAAAAGATTGAATCTAACCGTTGCTGCTGCTCTAACTTTTGGTCAACGGTCAGCTGTTGTCCGCCTGCCAATTTGGCCCGCGCATCCGCAACATCTTTAATTACATTATGTTCGCGACCAGCGTAACGCTCGGCAACCGCCAAGATATTAGGCAATAAATCAACCCGGCGTTGATACTGTACTTCCATAATAGAAAATTTTTCTAGTACTCCTTGGTTATATTTGTTTAGCTTATTATAAGCAGCCATCGGCCATAAAATAAACAACACTAGCGCAAGTAAGCTGAAAAACACTACTCTTGCTGGTTTACTGGCACAACACTTTTTATTATCTAGCAAAAATCTACAACCCCTTAATTTTTACGTAATAATGATATACAAAACAGACAATCTCCATCATCACGAACCTTGCCATAATTTACATTACAGATGTGAAAATTCTCTTGATACAATTGCTCTAAGTTATCCTGGTTGGCTTGGTCACCGCGACGTAGATACCAAAAACCACCTTCCTTATCATTATTATTATAATAAGTTTGTTGAAGGTTTTGCTGCTGCTCTTCTGCTATAATTACTTTTTCTTCATTCGACTCCATTTTGGCTTGAGAAAGAGGCTCCTCATCCTTTGCTGTGTCGACTATTACCGTTTCAGGTGAAACTAACTCCTCCTGCACTTCGGAAACATGTTCATTATTATCTTGCGCAACTTTCTCCTTTAATTCAAATGATAGCATATTTCTCCGAAGAGTCGCAACCTCCTGCATTAATTCAACCAACCGTAGTTGCAATGATTCCACTTGATTTAATAGACACTTCACCTGTAACACCTCTCTTATTTTTTTATAAACATTAAGTTTTCTGTGGTTGACACACTTGACTCATAAAGATCCTCCTCATATTTTAAGCAACACATAAGCCGCCCACATAACCCTGTGGTTTTGACAGGATTAAAAAATATGCCTTGATCACGAGCAGTTTTAATTGAAACAATATTAAACTCACTTAAGAAAGAATGACAACAAAAAACACGACCACAAGGACCTAATCCTCCTAAAATCTTGGCCTCTTCCCGCGCACTAATCTGCCTAAGTTCTATTCTCGTCCGGAGAGAACCTGCCAAACTTCGTAGTAACTCACGAAAATCAATGCGTCCCTCCGCGGTAAAATAAAACATAAGCCGGCTCCTGTCAAATAGATACTCCGCACCTACAAACTTCATTGGTAACTTATGCGCTCTAGCAATTTCCTGACAAACCTTTAAATCACGTTTGGCCTGGGCTTTATTTTTACTAATAACCTTCTCATCTTCTGGACCCGACAATCTTAAAATGGGCTTTAATGGTAGTGGTAGTTCATCTTCAGCATAATAACTAATACCTTGCACAACTTGACCCCGCTCTAGTCCGCGCCAACTCTCCGCTAGCACATACTCATGGAGCTTGATCTTATAGTCTCGTGGATCAAAGTAATAAATACGATCAACTGGTTTAAACCGCACCCCTACCACCTTTAACATATCGCTTTCTCCTCCCACGCCAAAAGCAGCCATTCTTCTATTACTAGCCGTGAAACACTACCTTCTTCTACTTTTACTAAATAGTCAAGTAATAAATTCATTAGCTGCAGGAGTCTTGAACTTGTTACCAGCTTTACCTGCTCCGCACACTCTACTTCGTAAGCTTCTAACAATAATTTTTTTTCACTTGGTAAGAGCCTATTATATAAAAGCTCTCGCCACCAAAAAAGTAATAGCTTAAGTACTAGCACTTCATTTTTTTCAGCACACTTAAAGAAAAACATCTGCTGCTGCCCAGCTAGTATTAGCCTACTCCAGTCCACCACGGCCTGAAATTTCTGCTGCAGTTCTTCATCTGAATAGTCGCCTTTAAAACGGTGCAAAGCTGTTAGTCCTACTGGTGCCTTACAAGAAAACACTTTTCGTTCACAGCGTGAAAATACCGTCGTTAAAATCCGCCCCGCATACGCTGTCAATAAAATAAAGAGTAACTGCTCGCGCACATCTTCCAAGGCTTTCAGCATACTGTTGGCCGCTTGTGGAGTCATCTTTTCCGCCTGCGAAACGATTACGACTCGAACTATGTTTGGTGCTGGCGTATAAGCTAATTCTTTTAACAAACTCCGGACCTGATCGAGCTTAATGGTATGCTGCTTAGGATCTAACCTGTATAAATAGGGAAATGTTCCTTGTTCGATCTCTTGACAAGTTTTACATTTTCCGCACGCTTCTTTATCGCCAGGGCTCGCACAGTTAACCTTTTGCGCTAGCTTAAGCGCTGCCTGATATTTACCGCTTCCCGCAGGACCATAAAAACAATAGACCGGTGCTAACAAAAACATAACCCCCTTTTTAAATTTATGCCAACGTTATTTATAATAGTAATCACGGCCTACTGCAAGGTAATGCTAAATCAGGCTGATTTAACCCGCGTATACTAAGACCATTTTTTATCGCATATTCTATTTTTTCTTTTAATAAAGCGCTAACTTTCTCTTCCGCACACAGTAGCGGAATACCTGGTGGATAAATAATTATTGGCCGCACCACCCTCCGCCCCACTGCTCGTACTAAAGGGACCAGTTCATAAGGTTGATTACAAGACCATGTAGCATAGGAGATAGTGCTACCTGGATATGCAGTTAGCATCTGTTCTTGGACAAAGGGGCCCTGCTTCGAAAGCTGCCGATCAATCAACGTTAATGCTCGAACTAAGGCCTGCAATTCTTGCTCGTTGGTAGCCGCTGAAAACAGAAACAAGACCTTATCAGGCAAGACTAACTCGGGAAAAATCTTCTTCTTGGTTAGTAGTTGCCCAACCAATACACCTTGGGCACCTCTTATCGCAAGCACCCACCGAAAAGGCTCGTCCGTCTCTAACAAGAGCATATTACAAAACTGATTTAATGTCGAACGATACTTATTAATCAAAGCTAAAGACTGCTTTAATAATTGCTCACCATGTAAAACAAATAAACGTCGTGTTACATCAAGCGAAGCCATTAGTAGATACGAAGGACTACTTGAAGCTAACATTCTTAGCCAGCCTTGAATCCGCTCTGGATTTACTAAATTACCTTGAAAATGTAACATTGACGACATCGTAAGCGAAGTAAGGGTCTTATGTGTCGACTGAATAGCGATATCAGCACCTTCCGCAAGAGCAGCAGCAGGTAAATCTTCATTAAAAGCAAAATGTGCCCCGTGGGCCTCATCTACAATTAATGGTACCTGGTAGGAATGGCACAAAGCTGCCACCGCTTTCAGTGGTTGCACCAGACCAAAATAAGAAGGACTAGTAAGCACCACGGCCTTTACAGGCTTCCTGCTTAGGATGCGTTCCAGATCAACAACATCAATGGGCAGCTCTAATCCGGTTCTCTTATCAAGCGTAAGGGGTAAAAAATGAACAACTGCGCGGCTTAACATGGCAGCATGAAAAAGAGACTGATGGCTACTGCGTTGCATAACAAGCTCATCTCCAGCAGTACAAAGGGCTAGCACAGCAGCTAAATTACCAAGCGTCGTACCCCCGACTAAAAAAAAAGTCCCTTTTGCTCCAAAAGCCTCCGCCGCCAACTTTTGCGCCGCAGCAATTACACCCTGTGGATCATGTAAATCATCGAGCTCTCCAACCTCAGTTGCATCTAAATCCAGCAGTTTACGAAACCAAGGTGCAGCAGCTTCATCAAACAAAGCTCCATGTTTATGACCTGGGACATAAAAAGAGCCTTGCAGCGAACTAGCGTGTGCAAGTAGCATCTCAAACAAAGGAGCTCGTGTCTGCATTTACAGACCTCCTAACCCTTAAGACTCCTAAAAAATCAGCTCTTTTATCTTAGCTACATAATTAAAATAGGCTGGGTCATCAACATTAACTGCTACTATCTTTTGTTCACAAGAATGGCAAACATGACCCTCCCATAAACCAATATTCTCCTCACTTGCCTGACCACACAAATTACAGTGCCGGTTTAACACCAATATAGTCCGCCTTTCAGTAAAAGTAAATTTAACGCATTTATCATATTATGTACCAAAAAACCTAGGTATATAATCTAAAGCAACATCTCAGCATATGCTACTCTAACTTGGCTATGTTACACATTTTCATAGATCTATGAAAATAAATTTATTCACAACTATAGTTTAGCATATTTTAACATAAATAACTCAATACTAAAAGCTGCAGCTACTATAGTTTATCTCTAGGAATCAAAAAACACTAGCTTGCTTCGTCGCTCCGCTTCTTGCAACTATTTTGTCATTGCGAGGCCGAATCTTAAGCAATTCACATTAAACCTTGTCTTTGCGGAGCCGAAGGCTGAAGCACTCTAGTGCTTTTTTGATTTTTTTTATGCAAACAGTTACAATTAAGGCATATAAGAGAGGTTTTAATAATGCGTATAATTTCCGGAAAAGCTAAGGGGACAAAGCTACTATTACCCCGCAGTACTACAGTTCGCCCAACGCAAGATCGTATTAAAGAAACTTTATTTCAAATTTTAACTCCTTATTTATTAGATAGCATAGTCCTAGACTTATTTGCCGGCACAGGATCCCTTGGTTTAGAGGCACTTAGTCGTGGTGCTAGCTCGGCAGTTTTCGTCGATAAAGACCCTCATAGCACTGCGCTAATTTTTAAAAATGCTGAAAAAACTAGACTAGCTCCTCATATTAAGGTTTACAAAAAATCAGTCCGCGCTTTTTTAAAACAATATGATGCCACCACGTCAGGATTATTTTCACTCGTTTTTCTAGATCCACCATATCAAGCCCGGCTACTGCTGCCAGCCTTAAAAATTTTACCGCCACTTTTACGTGAACAGGCAATTGTTGTAACTGAAGCCCAATCAGTGCTTCCAGAGCAGATCAGTGAACTTAAGTTATGGCGTACCTTGTCTTTTAAAAATACAATTATTAGTTTATTTAAATATTAAAAAAAAAAAACGAACAACATTTATGCTCGTTTTTGCGAAACCGAAGGCTGCAGCAATCCAGCTAATTTAATTTTTATGATGGATTGCTTCTTCGCTGTCGCTCCTCACAAATTTTTTAACAATAATATAAACTTTTAATCTGATTTGGGTCCATACTTTATCCGTAAATAAAAAAGAACGAGATTAAAGATAAGCATCACAAAGTTTGTCAATACTAGCTCGGTACTCGGAATAAGAAAACCATATCCAACCCAAAACACAGCAGAAAGTGAGAAAAGAAAACACATCCCAAGCGATATGTCACCAGCAGATCTTGTTTTGTAGACCTTGTAAATTTGCGGGACAAGAGCTGCAATTGTAGTTAGCATTGATAGCTGCCCTAACAGCGTTTTTATTGAAAAATTTACCATGGCGCTTAACCTTGATTTTCCTGTGATATAAAGCGCTTGACACTTGCAATGCTATCCATAAACTGACTTGGAACGATAATGGTGCTATTTTTCTCGACTGCAATTTCAGATAAAACTTGCAGATTCCGTAATTGCAGCGCAACCGGATGTGCATTAATAATATCAGCCGCTTCACCTAACGCTGCTGCCGATAATTTTTCCCCTTCCGCGGCAATAATTTTTGCCCGTTTCTCCCGCTCTGCTTCAGCTTCTTTGGCCATGGCACGCTGCATACCCTCGGGTAGTTGAATATCTTTTAACTCTACATTACTTACATAAACACCCCACTGCCGGGTCGCATCATCTAAAATCGCTTTTACAGCTGTATTTAACTGCGATGTATCGCTTAAAACATGATCTAAACTATTTTGGCCAACTACATTACGAACGGTTGTTTGTGCAATTTGATAAATTGCTGAAACTACATTTTCAATCTCTACTAAAGCTTTTATCGGGTCAGAAATCTTATAATAAGCCACCGCAGCAACATCAATTGAAACATTGTCCCGCGTAATAATCTTTTGTGGCTTAATTGGCAACGTAACAGTCCGCATTGAAACTTTAAACATTTTGTCTATCATTGGAATCAATAAGCGCACCCCAGGCTCCATCACCCGCGCCCGCACTTTACCTAATCGAAAAACAACCCCGCGCTCATACTCTCTAATGATCCTAATGCCTCGCGAAATGATAATTAATCCTATAATAATTAAAAAAATTGTAAAAAAAACCGTAATACCTGCTACTCCTGGAACCATTTACCGCGTCCCTCCTTAAAATGTAACCCTATTAAAACTTATGCTTATCCTAAGCTTACCATAATTTTAGGCAATATGACAAAAACACCTCAAAATATAGGTGTCTTACTTAACCAGAACAACACCCTTGTACATATGCTAGCATAGGTTACAACAAAAATTAAATTTAAGGTGTAGAATATGACTTTTACTTATGAACAAATAAACAGAAATATATTAACTAATAATAAAAGCCAATTAGAATGGACTCTTTTTTATAATCCGCCCCTAGCTTGGAAAAACAACTGTCGCGACCACTATCCTCCGCAGCCTAGCACTTACAAATACTTAATGACAGCAGAAGAACTTAAAGAAGATTGTCAACGCAGCCTTGAACATTTATGTCCAGCCGGAGCTCCAGGACCACAGGGACCTCAAGGCCCACAAGGACCTGCAGGAGGAGGCAGTGGTAGTGGCAGCAACATTTTAAGCGGTTCAACCGATGGAACAACAGGAGTTATTACGCTTAGCCCCGCCATGACACATGGCGGACTATTAACATTAACCACGACTAGCGGTTCCCCCATCAGTAATGTAACCGGAATCACACTTACTGGCGGCACCGTCAGTCCAGCACCCTCAATCAACCAAACTTTTCCTGTTTCACAAGGCAACCCCATGTCCTTTAACATCAACGTCTCCTTGTCCGTCAGTCAAATAACTATTACTCCTACGGCTCAAAGCTATGACTATGTTTTAATCTATAAATAACTAGGAACACTTAAAAAGTGTCACATATAAATGATCCAAAAAAGAAACTAAAAACCTCTGCCTTGCCTGAATATTTAGAAGCAATTGGCGTATTAGAAAATTAGAAGGCTTAGCTTAAGCTAGCCAATTAAAATTAAATCATGACACGTAAGGAAGCTATGTCATGATTTTAAAAACAATATTAGTGTTCTCCCAGTTCTTGAGACCCGTAGTCACTCGAGCTAAGGGAAAAAAGACTTCCAGAACTACTAGACCTGCTACTTACACTATAATTATCATTATCTTCTTCGCTTTCAGCCGGCATTGCGTTACCCATATTACCAGCAGTATTTCCTGGCAGAGTACTATCACTACTGTAAAAAGCAATCAGTGATCTACCATCACCATCTCTTAAACTGCTGGGTATCTCAACAGGTCCACCATAATATGTGCTACCGCTACTGGTAATTACAGCCGGACCACTTGCACTAACAGTGCTACTATTACTACCTGCTAAACTACTGAGACTCTCAACAGGCCCACCATAATATGTGCTACCGCTCACACCATGTAGAGCCGCAACACTTGAACTAACAGTGCTGCTATCACTACTGAATCCAGTTTGATACAAGCATGGTGCTGGTCTGCTAATAGCATATAAACTTTCTGGCACAGGTAGACTACCATCGCTACTATGTGCTAAACTGCTGAAACTCTCAACAGGGCTACTATAACTTGTCAGCGCGCTAGGTACAGATGGGCCAGTTGACCTAATTTTGCTACTACCACTGCTATAATTACTACTACAGGTGCTGAAACTACTTTTTCCAACTGCTCCGGGACCACTTAACCTGCTTGCATTACCATCGGCAGTACTTCTGGCACCGCTACCACGATAAAAGGTACTGCTACTAGAGCCGGTGCTGAAACTACTAGGATATAATACGGTCGACCCTGTTGTCCAAGGCTCCACGCTAAAGCTGGTATGCATTGGTGGCAACGATAAGCTACTCATGGTGTTACTAGATAAGCTACTTGGATTCGAACTACTGGTGTCTTGGCCCCCTGTTGTTGATATGCTTGCTAAACTAGTAAATCCGGTTCGATAAAAGTCTCCCTGTGGCGCCGGAGGTACACTGCTAAATGATGCACTACTACTACTTGAACAATCCAACATCCTTTGCGAACTGCTACTAGGCTTGCCATTAGCTTCTTGTAAAAAACTAAGTATAGGACCGCCTGTTACTTGTTGGCGAGATACCGCAGGGCCTTGTTTAAAACTTGCAACTGGCACCTCATGTAATACAGAGTGTTTATGTGGATCAGAACCAAACAGCGGTAGATCAGTACCTACAGGTCTATCTAACATAGGCTGACCCTTGGTTTCATCATAATGCTGTTCACATTCTTTATAAGCCTCCATAAAAGCTTCCTTTACACTACGTGGAAAATATATTTCCTTCGATTCTAATTTAGAAAAAGTGTTTTTTAAAATTTCATCAGTTTTGGAACCTTGTCCTCGATGTTGTATTCCTTGGCTTAGTGGTCCATGATACTGGGGGATTGTATCACAACCAGGGCTTACCATCCCTTGACTACATTCTTCACAACTATGCCCCACTCCCCCGCAATAAGAACAACGTTTCTTTTGAACGCCATCTCCCCACTGCAAAGGACAATTGCCAGCATCATGCCCTGTTTCCTCACAAATAAAACAAGACTGCGCGGCGTACACTTGCCCCTGAAAATCACTTATGCCTACCATTGCACCAAGTCCTAAAGATAAAGTTAACAAAATCTTGTGCAAGATATGTTCCTCCTTGAGTATGATTTGATTTATACAACACATTCCAGACTAGCAGACAATGGGAACACATGTCAAATGAATTAATGCTTTAGCTTTAAGTTATATTTAACTTTTGAAACTCATATATATATAAATATAGTACACTGATTATACGAAAGAGAAAGGAACCTGCTTCTTATGCACCCCTCTGAAACTTTGACTAGCTCCCAAACCACAGCAGCTGCTGACGAGCACTGGTCAGACCATCCTTTAGTCCCGTTTGGGAACCCCCTACTAGAACAGCTTTTCAACGGTACAGTTCTCGACCCTCTCTTAGTCCATAGATACGACTTTGTGCAAACCAGGCCTGCCTTTTCAACTCCTGAAGACTTAGTTATACCAGTAGCAGAAGATAGCAAGCCGCTCTTCTCTAACCCCTTAACACTAAATCAGGCTCGCCAAGGTGTCGTCGGCAACTGTTTCTTTCTAGCCTTGCTCAATAGTATGTTATGTACGGATTATCTCTTTGGCGTCAAGCATCTCCTAAACATTATGTACGATGATCAGCAGGGAAACATATATCTGAAAGTATACACACCGCGCTATCCTGTTAACAAACCAGATCTCTTTAACAAACAAAGTTTTGTCCTCCAAAACTGTCTGGGCCAAGATCAGCACTACAATTTATACAAACTTCCCAAACGCCGCGATTTGCGTTTAGATAATACTCTTGCAGTCAGTCCCTTGTGGTTTAACATCCTCCAACAAGCCAACATCCTTACGACCCCTTGTCCGCTTACTACAGGCCCCCAAGGAACTTACGTAAATAATCCTTACAGGTGCTATACATGTCAACCAGCTAGCACTATCTGGCAGATACTACCCGACTGCGACTTAGTTTTAATGCAGTTTAATCCGCTCTACATTATGGCGAGCTATCTAAGTATTATTAAAACTGATCCTCTCCTTCAACACATGCCATTAGAACAAAAGATAGATCTTAGCCTTTTGCAACGTTTTAACTTTTTAAAAGATGCTTTCACACACAACCTAGTACGCGCGGCCATCCTGAATACCACACAAGAAACTATGCCCGCTGCCCTCTATGGGTTACTCAACATGCACTCCTACAGTATTTGTGGTTTGTGTAATAACAACGAAGGTCTGCTACTATTGAATCCTTGGGGAAAAATAGACCAGCCTATGCACCATCTCCCACACCAAATTCAAGCAACATTACGGCAAGACTCTCTCTGTATGCCGCTTTCAGACTTATATCCACTTAATGCTACGCTGATTTTAGCACTAGACACTAGTGATCCACTTAAATTACAAGACTTTTATCAAACGCACTCGTATGCCGCCCAAACCTTATGCCAGCAAAAAATTTTTCCTGCAGAGGCTACTTCCCAACTTGCCATGAGCACGCCGTTACCATAAAACAATTTAATGGCTTTTCATAACATCTAAACCGCCCATATATGCCCTTAAACAATCGGGTACTCGAACTGATCCATCTGGCTCTTGATAATTTTCTAAAATCGCTGCAACTGTTCTCCCTAAAGCAAGACCAGAGCCATTAATTGTATGCAAATATTTCGGCTTGCTTTGCGCCTCACTTCTATACCTTATGTTCGCACGACGAGCTTGAAAATCACCAAAATGACTACAGGATGAGATCTCACAATAAGCTTGTTTTGCCGGCATCCAGACTTCTAAATCATATTTCTTCTGTGCTTGAAAACCTAAATCTCCAGTACACATCAAAAGACGCCGATACGGTAATTTTAAAAGGCGCAGCACACGCTCTGCATCTTTTAACAACTTTTGATACTCTTCCTCCGCCTGTTCCTTCGTAACTAATTTTAAAAGTTCTACTTTTTGAAACTGATGTAAGCGAATTAAACCACGTGTATCGCGTCCAGCAGCACCAGCCTCTGAACGAAAACAACTACTGTAACTTACGTACTTTTTTGGCAGCTCACTAGCAGCTAAAATTTCACCGCGATGATAATTGGTCAGTGGTGTTTCGGCGGTTGGTATTAAATAAAGTCCCTGGTCCGCTAACTTAAAGACATCTTCACCAAATTTAGGTAATTGTCCAGTACCATACATACTTGCTTCATTTACTAAAAAGGGCACAAAAATCTCAGTATAACCATGCTCTTTTGTGTGTAGGTCTAACATGAAGTTTTTAAGTGCTCGCTCTAACAAAGCTCCTGGCCCACAGTAAAAGACAAAGCGTGCCCCAGCAACCGCACTTGCCCGTTGAAAATCTAAAATTCCTAAATTTTGCGCCACTTCCCAGTGTGGTAATACAGGATACCCTGGCCTTTTCTCGCTATCTACTTCCTCTACCACCACATTGTCAGCTGCGCTTTCGCCAATTGGTACATCCGGCGCTGGAATATTAGGCAATGCCAGCAGTAAATCGTTTAACCTAGTCGCCTGCTCCCGTAATTGTTCTTCATACTCCTTGATTTCCTCACCTAATAACCTAACATTTTTTTCATCAATGCTACTATCTTCTTGTTCTCGGCGCTTGTTTGCGATTGCCAGGGAGGCTGTCTTTCGTTCATGGCGCATTTTTTCTACTTTACCAAGTAAGGCGCGGTGTTCTTGGTCGAGCGCCTGAAACTTTTCTAACCCAATCAAACTTTCGCCGCGATGTTGTAACTTTTGTCGCACACCAGCTAAATCTTCACGTAACAACTTTATGTCCAGCATAAAAAAAACCTCATTCCTCCGAAAATCTCGATTACGCCAAGCATAGCACACAAGGGCTACCAGGACAAGCCGCTAACCTGTTGCAATCCTTCATCTGCTGTGGGCCTCCTTTTTAATTGACTTTTTAGCCTATTAATGGTACAATTTTTATTGGTGGGAGTAGGTGATAGAATGGATAAAAATGTACTAGCAGGTATAAAGGGCACACTTGAAAATCATGTGGGCAAAAAATTATATCTCAAAGCCAATAGCGGTCGCCGTAAAGTTGTAGAACGTGTAGGTGTACTTGAATCCACCTATCCTTCTTTATTTATAGTGCGTCTCGATGAAGGCGAGCATACCATTGACCGGGTCTCTTACAGCTACGCCGACGTTTTGACGGAAGTCGTTGAACTAGCTCTAGTAGAGGGCGATGATGAGCGTGTCCCGGTAACCTATGGTTAGAACAAAGTAAGAGCAGGGCGTGGCGGCGTAGCTCAGCTGGTTAGAGCGTACGGTTCATACCCGTAAGGTCAGGGGTTCGAGACCCTTCGCCGCTACCAGTACATAATAATTTTTAATAGCTAGATATAAGGAGCGTCTTCTTAGTGCAGATAAAAAAAACTCCTCTTAGCGGTTGTTTTTACTTTGAAGTCGAGGAGATTCGTGATAATCGTGGTTTTTTTGCCCGCCGTTTCGGCTGTGACGATTTGGCTAGGTATGACTTAACGGCTGATTTTGTACAAGGTAATTTATCTTTTAACCACAAACGCGGAACGCTACGAGGTCTACATTATCAACGAGCTCCATTTGCTGAGATAAAACTTGTGTCTTGCACGAGGGGGTCTATTTTTGATGTTGCGGTTGATTTACGACCACATTCCCCTACATTTAAAAAGTACTTTGGGCTCGAATTAAGCGCTGATAACCGGCGCTCGCTTTACATCCCACACGGCTTTGCACACGGATATCAAACGCTAACCGATCAAACTGAGGTTTCATACTTAGTGAGTCAGTACTACCACCCTGAAGCTGAAGCTGGAGTCCGGTATAACGACCCTGCCATGGGTATAAAGTGGCCTATTACAGACAACTTAGTTCTCTCTGCCCGAGACAAAGGATTTGCTGATTTTGAGCCTAAATTGTAACTAATTCTATTAAAAGTAAGTCCCAAGCCTATTGACAATTTTATTTAACATAACTATTTACTCTAACTCTTTAAGCTCGGATTTAGTCAACCCAGTAAGTCTTTCAAGTTCTTCCATCGTGTACTCCTTAGTTTGTAATAACTTTTTAGCCATAAGCTTAACTCCTTTTTTCTGCCCTTCTACAAGTCCTTCCGCAAGACCTTCAACACGACCTTCAACACGACCTTCAACACGACCTTCGGCAAGACCTTCAGCACGGCCTCTTTCCTTATGTGAGCTAATAGCAGACAAATTATCTCTTATTCCCTTTAGCTGTGCTTCGTATAGATAACGTGCTGTTTTATCTTGATAAAAATATCGCAAAGATGCAAAAGCTTGCTTAAGCCCTGGGTTATTTTCAGAGAAACCTAGCCATTCTTCTTGCGGAAGACCTGCGATAAATTTAGCCCATTTTACTATAGCGTTAGATTCTTTCTGTTGCACTCTATCTATTTTAGATAATTCTAAAAAATGTATTTCAAGCAAATCAGTTAATTGTTGATTTGATTCTATGTTTTTTAGTTGAAAAATGTTATGCAGTTCTTCATTCTCCAGCAATTTAAAGTTTACAATGTTAATTGTAATTGTCTTTTTTAATTTTAAATAAGAAACTCCCTCTTGCAACTGATCGCTATAGATTCGTGACCAGTAATATAACGTTCGCGGAATCATATCATAGTGGTTTTTTACCTGAACTTCAATATTTAGCAATTTCCCTGTTTCGGTCCTAGCAGCTATATCGAGCACACTTAGTT
>JBDKGC010000096.1:0-5863 GCA_039798385.1 Bacillota bacterium | reverse complement strand
ATATTACTACATCTACCCATCAGTTCAATAATTAAAGTTAATTTTTCTTGATCACCTAAATTATTACATGCAACAAAATCTAGCTCTATGATCCGATCAAATTTTATTTGCCTAATAGCTGTAATTCGAGCCTTGGTCAAATGTTTTCTAAGAATCGTACAAAATAAAGGCGGTGTCGTTGGTCTAGCAAAAGAAGCTGAAGTAAGATAAATCCGCGGTTCATTAGAATTAGCAGAGATCAGCAACTTGTATTGCTCTTTTTGAAGACGTAAAATAAATAAAATATCAGCCCGTGCTACTTGATATATTTTTTGTACCTGTGCATTTTGAAACTTTTTATTTAACTCCCAGACTATCCCGTGCACCATAAAACCATCATAGGACATTTCGTGACCACCCTAAGACAACAATTGCCTAAATTTATTCTTATTTAGTAATAATACCTTTATACCATTCTACCGTTGCCTTCAGGCCCTCGTCAAATGGAACTTTTGGAGCCCACCCCACCTCTTTTTGTAATTTTAACGTAGCTAATGAATATCTGCGATCATGCCCAGGACGATCAACGACGTGCTCCAATAGCTCATACGACTTACAAAGGAGATCTGCTATCTGCTTAGCAACTGCTAAATTACTACGCGTTTGCTCCCCGCCGATATGGTACACCTCACCAACACGACCTTTATGCCGTAAAAGTTCAATGGCAGCACAATGATCTTCAACATGTAACCAATCACGCTCCTGCAGACCATCACCATAGATCGGCACCTTGCCATTACCGAGCAAAGAGGCAATTACATGCGGAATAAACTTTTCTTGATGCTGAGCTGGTCCATAATTATTCGTGCATCTTGTAACAATAATTGGCATTTTATAAGTGTTTACATAAGATAAGGCCAGTAAATCTGAAGAAGCCTTACTAGCTGAATATGGATTACCTGGTGCTAAAACTGTCTCTTCAGGTGCACAGCCTTCAGTATACGTACCATAAACCTCATCTGTTGAAATATGTATAAATCTCTTTACCGCCGGGCGTGCTGCCTCGAGTAGATAATAGGTCCCTAGAATATTAGCTTCAATAAAAGCAAAACTATTATTAATACTTCGATCAACGTGCGTTTCAGCTGCAAAATGCATCACATGGTCTATTTTATATTTATTAAATAGTTCGTTAACACCTGCTTTATTACTTAAGTCTAAGTGTACAAACGTATAGCGCTTATCACTTTCAATATCACTTAAGCGCCTAAGATCAGCCGCATATGCTAACTTATCAACATTAAGAACCTTTATGTTTTCTTGCTTTTGTAGCACATGACGAATATAATGGCTACCAATAAAACCCGCCCCACCAGTTACTAAGATCGTCTTCATTACAATACCCTCCTAAAAAAGAACCATCTCTTTTGCCAAGTTGTTTGCCAATAATAAAGACTCCGGGGTACCTGCATCTGTCCACCACCCGGCTAAAGTACTAAATGATAACTTCTTGTCCTCGATATAGGTGTTATTAACATCTGTTATCTCATACTCACCGCGCGCTGAAGGTTTTAATTTTTTTATATAACTAAAAACCGATTGATCATATATATATACCCCTGTTACGCAATATGAACTTTTTGGTAGACGTGGCTTCTCCTCAATCGCCAAAATTTTTGAACCCGCGATCGTTGGTACCCCAAATCGCGTTGGATCCTGAACCTCTTTCAGTAAAACCTTCGCTCCCTCGGGTCTTTCTTGGTATGACTTCACAAAATCGTCTAACGCATCTTCAAAAATATTATCACCTAATATCACCAAACAAACATCCTGCCCAACAAAATCCTCAGCTAAAAGTAGTGCATGTGCAATTCCAGCAGCTTTGTCCTGTACCTTATATGTAAAAGAAACACCAAATTCTACACCACTGCCTAGTAACCTAATAACATCACCCATATGTTCAATCCCAGTAACAACTAAAATGTCAGTTATACCAACCTCCTTAAACTTAAAAATAGGATAATAAATCATGGGATAGCTACCGACTGGTAACAAATGTTTATTTGTAACTTTGGTCAAAGGAAAAAGCCGCGTTCCTTTACCTCCGGCTAAGATAACGCCTTTCATTTTTTTACCTCCAGTAAAAACTATATTTTTAACTAAAGATACGTAAAAAAAACCAAAGTATACATAACTTCAGGTTAAACTCGAGCCAAGGCTTTTAAATTTAAAGAAGCCACCTGTGATACACCTTGGTCAGCCGGCATTGTTATCCCATACATGATATCCGCCCTTTCCATCGTCTTCCGTCGGTGTGTAACCAATAAAAACTGAGTTTTATCAGCATATCCCCGTAAATACTGCATAAAACGGCCTAAATTTGCTTCGTCAAGTGCGGCATCTACTTCATCTAGCACACAAAAGGGTACTGGCTTAGCTTGTAATACCGCAAACAGTAAAGCAATTGCTGCTAAAGCACGTTCGCCACCAGAAAAAAGAGCCAATTTTTGTCGGCGTTTTCCCGGCGGCTGTACTATAATATCAATATTTGACCCCAGAATATCAGAAGGATCACTTAATTTTACATCTCCCAAGCCCCCGCCAAAAAGCTTCGCAAACGTTTCACGGTAGGCTAATTTGATAGCAGTAAAACTTTTTTTAAAAGTAGTGATCATGACCTGATCTAGGTTTTCAATAATTGAGAAAAACTTAATCCGTGCCGCTCTTAAATCATGCACTTGATCTTTTAAACTGGCTACGCGGTTCTTGACTTTGCTATATTCGGCTGTAGCTGCCATATTAACCGACCCAAGTTCTTGTAGTTGACGCTTTACTTGCTCTATCTTGCGCTGACAAGTCTTTGGATTAATCTCTGCCGCTAGTTCATCATGCTGCTTAAATTCCAGCTGGTATTCCTTGAAAAGCTCCGCTTGTTGCTCTGTGAATTTTTTTTCAAGTTCCTCACTTTTTAATGCTGCATGCTGCTTGGCTAACTTTATTTCAGCTTCTTCCTGCTCTAATGTTCTTATTTTAATCCGCGCTTCCTCCTGTTCATGCAACAACTCACTCTCTGTTCGCTCCGACTCCTTAGCTCTATGTTCCATTTCTTTTTTAGTAGCACTTAACTGACCAATTTGTTCTGTTAAATTCCCGCACTCTGTAAGTAATTTCTTTAAATTAAGACCTTGCTTTCTATTTTGCAAAAGGACTTGCTTTTCCTGTAATGCTGCCAGTTTAGTTTTTAAATATTTAGCTTCCTCTGCCGAATGTTTAGCCTGCTCTCGGCTTTTAGCATACTCCACTTGTAGCTTTGTATCTGCTTTTGTTAACTGTGCCAACTGCAGTGTGCCTTCTTTTTGACCACTCTGTATTTTTCTATCAACTTTCGGAATAGCTTGCTCAAATTCAATGATTTCTTGATTTATGCTATCATTTTCAGACTGGAGTTCGGCTATTTTAGCGCTTAACTCTTGCTCTTGTTCTGTTTCCTTAGCTAAAGCTAAGTCCAAAAGACTTAGTTCTTGATTTAAAGTCCTGCAGGTTAGTTGTCGTTCCAAAAGCTCCTGTTCCTCACTGCAAATCCTTTGCGTTAACTGCTGCTTTTCTTCAATAAGCAACGCAAGTTCCTGATTTAAATTAGTCTCTTCGGCCTGCAATGTTGCTTGTTTATTTTCTAACAGTTTAATTAATGTAGTTATCTCTTGCGTTGCTGCTTGGCGCTGGAAAACGCTGGTGCTACGGCTTACGATACTCCCGCCTGTCATCGCTCCACCTGTATTAATGAAGTCACCTTTTAAAGTTACAAGCCGATGCCTATAGCTTGTAGCCTTCGCTAAAGCTATAGCAGAGGGTAAATCCTGCATCACAACAACTTGTCCTAAAAGATAGCGTACTAATGTTTCATAGCTCGTTTCTGCAACAACTAAAGCAGCAGCCAGATCAATGAACCCAGCTATCTTTTTACATTCTGTAACATCCTCAGCTTTTAGCAGGCGAGGTTTAATGACGGTTAAGGGCAAAAATGTTGCTCGGCCTATCTTCTCTTTACGCAAATAAGCAATTAAATTTTTAGCTGTAGCTGCCTCTTTAACAACTAGATGTTGAAACTGCCCACCTAATGCTACCTGAATTGCTAACGTATACTCGGCGGGCACAGAAATAAGCTGGGCAACTGTCCCATAGCAATCAGCATGCTGCTGTTTTAAAACAGCTCTGACCCCTTCCGCAAAACCTTCACCAGCTTGCTGCATACTTGCTAGCAACCTTTGTTTATCTAATGCTTGCCGCAAATCACCCGCCAGTTCCAGAACTTCCGCTTTTTTAGTATCATGTTTTTTATGTAATTGATTCACTTCTTCTTCTTTAATTGCTAGGCTATTTTTCAAACTACACAGAGTATTATTTTTTTTCTCAAAAATAGCTTGGGCCTCTTCTTGATTTATTAATTGTGTTTGCCACCTCTGGTTTGTCAGTACTTTTTCTTCCTTTAGTGCAACTAATTTTTTGCTTTGTTCCTGCAATTGACTCGTAATGTGTATCTTCAACTGCTTACGATTAGCTAATAAGACCTTCATCTCGTCCAGCTGTCTTATTAATTCAGATAATTCAAGATTTTTTTGCTGGTCCTCTGTTTTTAACCTTTGTTTCAGCTCTACTAATTGCTTTTCTAGCTGGAACTCCTTACTGCGACATTCTTGATAAATGTTATCTAATTCTTTAATTCGTAGTTCCTGCATCCTTATCTCTTTCTCCAGCTCTTGTTCACTAGTGCTTAACTCCGCTTCTAATTGTTGTTGATTTTTTACTCTTTCTGCCGCAAGACGTTCCTCACCTAGCACTCGTTCTAATTTTTGCGTAATTGCAACCAAATTTTGCTGTGCTATCAGATGTTCTTTCTTTTTTTCGATTAACTCAATTTTTATTTTTTTATTAAGCTCGAATTCATTGCTAAGTTGATCTTCTACAATTAGTTGCTGCACTTTTTTTGCTTGCATATTATCTTGTTCTTTTTTTAACTGGTGCTTCGTGGTACATAATTTATACTTTAATAAATTAATTTCTAACGTTTTTAAGCGTTCTTGCAAATCAGTATATATTTTTGCTTGCCTGGCTTGCTCCCTTAAATGTGTGTGTTGTCGATCCAATTCGGCCAGTAGGTCTTCCACTCGTAGCAAGTGTTCATCCGTACTTTTTAACTTAGCTAAGGCCTCGTCCTTATGCAAGCGATGTTTAACGATACCCGCTACTTCATCAAAAAGTTCACGCTTGGTCTCAAGCTTCTCACTTAAAATTTGATCTATTCTTCCTTGCCCAATAAAAGAATAGGCATCTTGTCCAATTCCAGTGTCAAGAAGTAACTCTTGAATATCCCGCAATCTACAAGCAATGCCATTTAATTGATATTCACTTTCTAAAGAACGATATATACGCCGTTTGATCGCTAAGGCAGACTCCTGCTGCTGCATTACATCTTGTGAGTTGTTAAAAATTACCTCTACTTCACTGTACCCTAGTGCCTTTCGTCCTTTACTACCAGAAAAAATTATTTCTTCCATCCGCTGGCCACGAAGGGTTCTTGCACTTTGTTCTCCTAAAACCCACCGCAGCGCATCAACAATATTACTTTTCCCGCTGCCGTTTGGGCCAACAATGGCCGTAATACCAGGAGAAAACTTAAGCTCCGTACGATCGGGAAAAGACTTAAATCCAATTAATTTTAGTCTTTCTAAATACAAATTGCTCTCCGTTGCTTCTTATTTTTTTTGTTGAAAAAGCTTAAAGATAGCGCGTATTGCTCCACCAAACATTCTAGGTATCCGCAAGGTATAAAACTTCATATAAATTGCTCCTCTCACTTATATAATCTAAACATACATAATTATAT
>JBDKGC010000095.1:0-3389 GCA_039798385.1 Bacillota bacterium | reverse complement strand
GCGTAGGTATGAGTAGATTTTCAGGGAGCAACTATCAGCCCACAGTCTACTAAAGCAAAATATAGTTTATAATTTCTATAAAAAAATGTCCTGGCCTCCTGATGTCTTCTTAAGTTGTTTTTTTTTGTGTAGTAAAGTTACTCATTTCTTTTGACAACAATTGGCATGATAAGTAAGCATTTTTAATTCTATTGTATCACCAGCATTAAATTGATACACTTCACCTATTACATAGGGAGGACCAAACTGCATTTCTGTTTTACCTGTTGTAACTTTAACTCGTACGATATCAATATGCGCTTCTTTAATATCAAAAACCGAACCATATGGCAACAAAACTTCGCGTTCCTCTGGATAGGCATCAACTGGGGCATCAATAGCTAAGAGCGAAGTCCCCGGTGCAATAGACAAGACCCAATAACAACATGCAACATTTAAATTTGGTAAAAACATACTAAGATTAACGCGTTTATCCCAAGTAGTGCTATTGAAAGGACCTTGTTCTACTATAGCTACCTTGCCTGCTACAGGCAAGCCAGGATATTGACTTGATACTTTATAGAGCGTAATAGGTCCTACTGTTTTAGGAGCCTGAAGAATTAAAGTTTGCAGATTATTTATATATGTCTCCATTAGAAATGTAGATATTTCTGTCTGCACATTAAATGGTAATTTCTCAAACCCCTTGGAGTTCTCAAAAAACCTTTTATAAACTTTATATGGCTCCGGTATGTTGTTGATTCCATACAATTTTACATTATAGTAGGAAAAAAATCGTGTTGCCCACCAGTGTTGAATCTTTAGATCTAACGGAATTTTTGCTAAAAACCTATTAACAGAGCCACTCCCCATCGTATAAAACCAGATAATATACTGTGACCAAGTATCTAGATTTCCTATATAGCGCATATGGCTACGTAATAATTCCGACACAGCCGGGGTCATGACAGGATTTTGCTTTTCTATTTCTGTCTCTACGCCAAAAACATGTTTATACTTTGACATTACTCACTCTCTCCTATGGTTTATAGTAACAGCTCTATCGTACAGACGAAGAGGCTATATCATATAGTTATGTAAAATACTATTATTTATGACCAACCATAAGTATAAAAAAAATACCAAGATCTCCTGGTATGTAAACTTTTTTAAAACTTATTACTTTTGATCTCTTTACAACATAAAATCCCACAATCTTCTCAATCAACCAATAAACAATTAGCGTACAGAATAAGATTAACAAAATTAGACCGACAGCAGCTTCCCCAAAATAGGCCGCTAAGGTTAAAGAAAACCAATAATAGATGCAAACTACTACAAACATATCATACGTAAAAAAAATGTATAAGCAATTTGCAAGTAACTAGTGGCTTGATAATATAAGTAGATTACAAGGCCAGCTAACAAAGAAAAAACAGGAAGATAAATAAAAAAAATTGCCGTCTCTGAAATTAATGCATCCAACAACTTATCTCACCAGTTAGCATGGTTACAGAATTATAGCTATCCTTCTAGTAAGTCTTTTTTATCCGCTTTTTTAGTTTGTTCCAATACAAAACTAGTCTTATGCTAACTACCAAATTGCTTTAAAATTTCTACAGTTAACTCGAAACTTTAAAGGATACTCATGTGCTAAAGCATTTCTTATGTTTCGATACTGGAACCAGCGATCCGCTTGCTATAAAACCGTAAAAATTACCCAGAAAAGGTTCCTATAAAAAAAACTGCAAACATTAGCTTGTAACCATAAGTTTGTATTTTAACTTAAAATAATTTGCTTTATAAAACTGGTCCCTGCATCAGGAACATTAACCTGAGCAGGAACCGGAGCCTAACGAACAAATATCTCTTCCCAGTCCTCTTCCAAGAATCTCATTCATATAATTTAATTTTTAATTACCATGCTGTCATCCACCCTGTAGCCTTTCTTGCAGTACTATCTGCTAAATTAACTGGTAGCATTTTAGCTCGCTTATCATTACCATTAAAGGTAGATGGTGCTCCAAGAACTAAACTACTAATCGGGTCAAAAAAATTAATCCACATCGGCTGATTCCACGACGTAAAATCACTAATCATGCCAAACGTTGTCCCAGACGAAGAATCAGCTCTTAAGTAACCATCGGATTGAACTTTAAATGCTCCACCACATACTCGAGGCTGTAAATTGACCCAAATTGGTCCCTGCACAAAAAGACCAGGAATAGAAACATTAACCTGAGGAGTACCCAGAGCCGGCCGAATAAATATCTCTTCCCAGTCCTGTGCATTACCACAGGTATAAAGACCAACAACTTTGTCTCTAGGATTACAACCTAAAAAACATTTATTAGCCAAATAGCGTAAATTCATAACATGACCTAATAACTGAGTTAGATTGTTGAAAGTAAAATCATTAGTATTCAAATGCAACATAACCACAAACACCTCGATTTTTTAAATTTTTACTTCACATTATACTATGACAATCACTCAGGAAATATGCATATAAAAAAATGCAAACTAATGTTTGCCGCCATATGCCTAGAAGTTTAATTTAAATAAAAAAACTTTTTACTTACCAAAAACTATATACAATCTAGTTTCTACCTTTCAATTAAATTTGCTTCTTTTATCAGTTTTTTTTAGTTTGTCCCAATACAAAACTAGTTCTTCTGCTAACTAAATTTTCTACCGTTAACTCTAAACTTTCAGGATACTCATGTGATAACGCATTTCTTATGGTTCGATAGTGAAACCAGCGATCCGCTTGCTCTATGTGTACACCTTCTTTTTTGGCAACTTTATAAATAGGTAACTCGCTCTTGTCTAATTTAACGACAACATCTATTTTTTGTTCACCAATACTGCGATAAAGCTCTGTTACAAAGCGTGATTTAGCTGCCAGCACCTGCTTCACATTGCTTACTTCTGTTTCTATGTATAAATCTATATCTCCCCCTTTTTGCGATAGATCTGTCCGTGAGCCAAACAACCATAAGTGGTCCTCTGGTAAAAAGCAAGTTTTAAAAGCTAATTTAATTGCTTCTAGTTCGCATGCTGAAAGACGAACTTTCATTTCATCTTCCTTCAAACTTTAGTTTGCTATTGCACATTGCGTAAATAGTAAATACCTATAATTAAACAGAGCCTTAAGTTACTAATTTTTGTAGCTAAGGTCATTGTAGTATAGCTAATTAATAATTACAATCAAATTATTTAAGTTAATAAGTAAATTTTTCTAGCAATTTTAGTTTATAGTGCGGCACAACATTTGTATAATTTTATTATTACCACGCGGTTTGCCAAGAAACAAGGCTTACTGCATTAGGATCTTGAGGATTAATCTTTAGCATTGCTGCGCGCTTATCTTGATCTCCAAAAGAAGGGGATACTCCAAGAAATGATCT